>DASTLD010000062.1:0-3431 GCA_035715345.1 Longimicrobium sp. | reverse complement strand
ATCCGAAGGCGTGCACTCACTGGCCGGCTACGTGGGCGAGCTGCTGGACGACGCGCCCGACATCGTGGTCAGCGCGGCCGGGGCCTTCTCGCTCGCCCGTCTCGCCGAGACCGATCCCGCGGACTTCGACCGCCAGGTGCGGGTGAACCTCGTCGCCCCGTTCCTCGTCGCCCGCGCCTTCCTGCCGGCCATGCTGCTGCGGCGCTCGGGACACCTGGTGCACGTGGGCTCGGTGGCGGGGCGCATCGCGTTCCCGGAGAACGCGGCCTACTCGGCGTCCAAGTTCGGCCTGCGCGGCATGCACGAGGTGCTGCTGCAGGAGCTGCGCGGCACGGGCGTCCGCGCCACCCTGGTGGAGCCCGCGGCCACGGACACGCCGCTGTGGGACCCCATCGACCCCGACGCGCGGGCGGACCTGCCGTCCCGCGCGTCCATGCTGCGCCCTGAAGACGTGGCCCGCGCCGTCGTCTTTGCCGTGTCGCAGCCCGCGACCGTGCAGATCCCCAGCATCGCCGTGGAGGCGGCCGGCTGACGATGTTCCTGCTCAACGTGAAGGCCAGCTACGACAGCGCGCACTTCCTGCGCAACTACAAGGGCAAGTGCGAGAACCTGCACGGCCACCACTACGTGGTCGAGGCCGCGCTCGCCTTCGACGACGTGGGGCCGGGGGGGATGGCGTACGACTTCACGGACGCCAAGCGCTGCCTGCGCTCCATCGCCAACGAGCTGGACCACCAGAACATCAACGACCTGCCGCCGTTCACGGAGCTGGAGCCGAGCGCGGAGAACCAGGCCCGCTGGATCTTCGAGGAGATGCGGCGCCGCCTGGGCGCGGAGGGCCAGAACCTGGTCTACGTCCGCGTCTGGGAGACCCCCAACCAGTGGGCGCAGTACTCGTTGAAGCCGACCTGGTAGGCGGGGGATGCACATCCTCCTGACCGACCTGCTGACCTGCCCCCGCTGCGGCCCCGAGCTCGGCCTGGTCCTGCTCGCCGACCGCATCGAGGAGCGCCGCGTGGTGCAGGGCCGCCTGGGCTGCGCCAACTGCCGCGAGACCTACCCCGTCCGCGACGGCGTCGCCGACCTGCGTCTTCCCGGAGCAGGGGATGATGAGTCCCCGCGTCCGTCCGATGAGGATGCGGAGGCTTCCCCCCTCTCTCGTGCCGCGGGCGAGGGGGGGGAGGGGGCCGTGCGGCTGGCGGCGCTGCTGGGGCTGCAGGGGGTCTCCGGCCTCGTCCTGCTGGCGGGGCCGGGGGCGGAGCACGCGGCGGCCGTGCACGCGCTGGTGCCGGAGGCGGAGGTGGTGGCCCTGCGCGCGGCGCCCGCGGGCGGGGGCGAGGCGGGGGTCAGCCGCGTGGCGGCGGGGCCGGCGCTGCCCTTCCGCGACGGCAAGCTGCGCGGCGTGGCGCTGACCGGCGGCGCGGACGCCGCGCTGCTGCGCGAGGGGCTGCGCGTGCTGGCGCACGGCTCGCGGCTGGTGGTCGATCCCGCTTCTCCCGAAACCGCCGGGACGGTGCGCGGCTACGGGGCGGAGGTGCTGCTGGAGCAGGACGGCGTGGTGGTGGCGCGCGCACCGGGACGCCCGGTCGAGCTGCGGCTGAACGCGCTCCGCTAGGCCGAATGGCTCGGTTGCGCGACCGCCCCTCGCCGGGTAGCTTTCCGGTCCTCCGGCGGGGGCCGCCCGTGCTCCACGGGCTGCCGGCTGCCGCTCTCCCGCGGTCTCGGCGCACTTCCCCAAGGCAACTCCACGGACACCCGCTATGTCGTGGTTCACGAACCTGATCGGAGGCCGTTCCGGCTCGGACCAGCGGGAACCGGATTACTACGAGGAAGGCTCGACGCTGCTGCAGGAGGAGAAGTACCACGAGGCGCTCACCTCCTTTCGCCTGGCGCTGCGCGAGAGCCCCAACGACACCGACGTCCTGCAGCAGATCGCGGTGACCTACACGCGCATCGGCATGACGGACGAGGCGGTGCGCACCTACCGCCGCGTGCTGGAGCTCAAGCCGCACGCGTCCGGCGCGCACTACGGGCTGGCCTTCCTGCTGCTGCAGCAGGGCAACAAGGACGACGCCGTCAGCCACCTGCGCACCTTCCTGGCGCGGCCGCCCACCTCGCCCAGCGCGCAGCGGCACATCGCGCACGCGCAGGCCAAGCTGGCGGAGCTGACGGACGAGTCCGAGCCGGAGGACGACGGCACGGGCGCGCTGCGGCTCAAGCTGTGACCGCGGGGGCGCCCGAGGCGTCGGGACTGGTCCTGGCCCTCTCCACCGCCCCGGACGCGGAGACGGCGGCGCGCATCGCGCGGGCGCTGGTGCAGGAGCGGCTCGTTGCCTGCGCCAACCTGGTGCCGGGGCTGACCTCCGTCTACCGGTGGGAGGGCGCGGTGGAGGAGGCGGCGGAGGTGCTGCTGCTGATGAAGACGCGGCGCGAGCTGGTGGGGCCGCTCAAGGAGCGCATCGCGGCGCTGCACCCGTACCAGGTGCCGGAGCTGGTCAGCGCGCCCATCGAGGACGGGCTGCCCGCCTACCTGGACTGGGTGCGGGCGGAGACGGAAGACGCGGGACCGAGGGAACCCAACCTGTCGACAGGGCCCGGATGAAGAAGGCGGAGGATCAGGGCGGGGCGGACGAGCAGGCCGCGGCGGACGGGGCGCCGGCGGCCCGCAGGCGCGCGCCCCGCAGGGGGGCCGCCGAGCCGGCCGGCAACGGGACGGAGCCGTGGCTGGCCAAGCTGGAGAAGGCCGAGGCGCTGGCGGCGGACGGCAGCCACGCGGACGCGGCGGACGCGTTCCAGGCGGTGGTCACGGCCAGCCCGGACAACCTGCGCGCGCTGCTGGGGCTGGCCAACGCGCTGTTCGCGCAGGGCAAGTACGACGGCGCGGAGAAGGAGCTGCGGCGGGCGCAGAAGCTGGCCGCGGAGGACCCCGAGGTGCACTACCAGCTCGGGCAGACGCTGTACAAGAAGGGCGTGTACGCGGCGGCGGCCACGGCGTTGCGGCGGGCGGTGGAGCTGGCGCCGGACCACGGGGCCGCGTACCTGGTGCTGGGCGAGGCGCTCAACCAGATGGCGGACAGCGACGGGGCCATCGAGGTGCTGGAGGAGGCGGTGCGGCTGCAGCCGGACAGCACCAAGGCCTACTACGCGATGGGCATCGCCTACGACCGCAAGGGCAACTTCGACCGCGCCGCCGAGATGTACCGCCTCTCGCGCGAGGCGCCCAAGAGCTGATCTCCTCGTCCGCTGCCGTTCCGCCGACGACCCTCTCCCGCGCGCGGGGGAGGGTTTTTCGCATCCCCGAACTGCGGTCTCACGCGGAGCCGCGGAGGACGCGGAGAGCGCAGAACGGGCATCGCTCGCGGCGCGGG
Organism: Longimicrobium sp.; assembly: GCA_035715345.1. GTDB lineage: Bacteria > Gemmatimonadota > Gemmatimonadetes > Longimicrobiales > Longimicrobiaceae > Longimicrobium. The sequence continues at coordinate 63 of DASTLD010000062.1, read as the reverse complement.
CTGCGGCGCGCGGGCGGCGCCCCCACCCGCTCGCTCAGGCTCGCACCCTCCCCCAAGTCTGGG
>DASTLD010000061.1:0-9183 GCA_035715345.1 Longimicrobium sp. | reverse complement strand
GGGAGGGTGCGAGCCTAAGCGAGCGGGTGGGGGCGCCCGCCCACGCGCCCCACTCCACTACCCGACGCGATTCTGTGCGTGAGAATAACAACGGGCCGTCATCACTCCCGAAAATCACGATCCATCCCCGGCAGTTCGTCGCGCGTTCATCACTCCGGACTGATCACCCCATGCTCCGCACACTCACCATCACCCTCGCGCTGATGACGACGCTCGGAACCGGGTGCGCGACGCAGCAGACCGGCGCAGCCGCGGCCGGCACCGCACCCGGCGTGGACCGCAACGCTCCCGTGCGGGAGGGGACGTTCGAGTGGCACACGTACACGGGCGACGAGGGCACGCGGCGGTACAAGCTGTTCGTGCCCGGCTCGTACGACCGCCGCCGGCCCGCGCCGCTCGTGGTGATGCTGCACGGATGCACGCAGGACCCCGACGACTTCGCGCGCGGCACGCGTTTCAACCAAGTCGCGGACTCGGCCGGCGTGCTGGTCGTGTATCCGGAGCAGACGGCCGCCGGGCACCCGCAGAAGTGCTGGACCTGGTACGATCCCGAGCAGCGGCTCCCCGGCTCCGGCCAGACCGGCCAGATCGCCGCCATCACCCGCGAGGTGATGGGCAGCCACGCGGTGGACCCGTCGCGCGTATACGTGGCGGGCATCTCCGCCGGCGGCGCCATGGCGATGAACGTCGCGGTGACGGAGCCCCTGCTCTACGCGGCTGTGGGCGTGCACTCGGGCATCATCTACGGCGCGGCCATCGACGTGGAATCCGCACTGGAGGCCATGCGCAGCGGCGGCTCGCTGAACGAGTCCTCCCGCGAGCTGCTGGAGGCGGCGCTGCGCGCGCGCGGGGCCCCGATGCCGCTTATTGTCTTTCACGGCCAGGCGGACGTGGTGGTCAACCCCCAGAACGCGCTCACCATGGCGGGGCAGTGGGCGGAGGTGCACGACCGCGCCTTTCCGGGCCGCGGGATGGCCGTGTTCATCAAGCACGTCCGCGAGCGGTTCGAGGTGGAGAACGGGCTGGAGGTCCGCGGCATCATCGACATGCCCAACGTGCCGGTCGCCGGCAAGATCGTCGGGGGGCTGGGCCACGCCTGGTCCGGCGGAAGTCCCGAAGGCACCTACACGGACCCGCGCGGCCCCGACGCCAGCCGCGAGATGCTGCGCTTCTTCCTGGCCCACCCCAGGCCGTGATGCAGACCTCGCCGTTTCCCCGCCGCCCGGACCCGCTGCGCTTCTGGAGCCGCCTGGCGCCGCACCGCATCGCGCTGGTGGACCGCGCGCGCGGCGGGCGGCTGAGCTACGCGGAGCTGGACGCGGGTGCGGACCGCTGGGCCGGGCTGCTGCGCGCGCGGGGCATCGGCCGCGGCGGCATGGTGGCGGCGCTGGCGGGCAACCGGCGCGAGCTGGTGGAGCTGTTCTTTGCCTGCGGGCGCGTAGGCGCGGCGCTGCTGCCGCTCAACTGGCGGCTCTCCACGGCGGAGCTGGGTCCCATCCTGGCCGACGCGCGCCCCGACCTGCTGCTGGGCGAGTCCCGCTTCCGCGCGCTGGCGGAGGGGTCGGATGCGGCGGCGCGCTGGATCGATCTGGACGGTGACGCGCCCCGCCTGCTCGCGGCCGCACCGCCGCACGGGGAAGACGTGGAGATCGGTGGCGACGAGCCGCTGCTGGTGCTCTACACCTCCGGCAGCACGGGGCGGCCCAAGGGCGCCATCCTCCCGCATCGCCAGGTGCACTGGAACGCGGTCGCGACGTGCACCGGCTGGGAGCTGGGCGCGGACGACGTGGCCCCCGTCTCCACCCCGCTCTTCCACACGGGGGGATGGAACGTCTTTGCCACGCCGCTCTGGCACCGCGGCGGCACGGTGGTCCTGCTCGACGGATTCGACGCGGACGGCTTCCTTGCGGCGATGGAGGAGGAGGGGTGCACCATCGCCCTGACCGTGCCCACGCAGCTGGTGATGCTGATGGAGAGCGGGCGATGGGGACGGCCCCTGCCGCGCCTGCGCCGCTTCGTGTCCGGCGGCGCGCCGTGCCCCGCGTCGCTGGCGGAGCGGGTGCGCGCGGCGGGATACGGCTTCCGCGAGGGATACGGGCTCACCGAGTGCGGCCCCAACTGCTTCGCCATCAGCGACGAGGCGGCGCGGGCGAAGCCGGGGAGCGTGGGGTGGCCCATGCCGTTCCTGGAGATGCGGCTGGAGACGCCGGACGGCCGCGAGGCGGAGCCGGGCGAGCCGGGCGAGCTGCTGCTGCGCGGGCCGCAGGTGTTCGGCGGCTACCTGCGCGCGCCGGAGCGGACGGCGGAGGTGTTCGCGCCCGGCGGCTGGCTGCGCACGGGAGACCTGGCCCGCCGCGACGAGGACGGCGCCTACGCCATCTGCGGGCGGCGCAGGGAGATGTACATCTCCGGCGGCGAGAACGTCTTTCCCGCTGAGGTGGAGGCGGCGCTGCACGACTGCCCCGGCGTGGCGGAGGTCGTCGTGGTCGGCATCGCGGACGCGCGCTGGGGCGAGGTGGGGCGCGCCTTCGTCGTGCCGCGCGGCGATGCGTACGTGACGGAGGCGGACGTCATCGCCCACGCCCGCGGCCGGCTGGCGGGATACAAGGTGCCGAAGTCGGTGCTGGTCCTGTCCGAGCTGCCGCGGCTGGGATCGGGGAAGGTGGACCGCCGGGCGCTCGCCGCGCTGGAGCCCGTGGCATGAACGCGGCGGACATGCAGGCCAAGGGGTCCACCCTGCAGACCACGCTGGCCTTCGTGGCCGCGGACGCGGGGGACGAGGCGGTCGCGGAGGTGCTGGGCCGCCTGTCCGCGGAGGACCGCGCGGCGGTGGAGGGCGCCGGCGCCACCGACGAGGTGCCGATGGCGCTGCTCCGCTCGCTGTGGCGGGCCGTGGACGCCGTGCTGGGCCCGCGCGACCCGCAGTGGCCGGAGCGGTCGGGCGCGTTCTCCATCCAGGGCGTGGGACAGCAGCTCTACCGCGGCATCCTGCTCAAGAAGAACCCCACGGAGTTCCTGACCCAGCGCGTCTCCCTCTTCCGCCTGTACTACCACCCCGGCGACATGGAGGTGGTGGAGAGCCAGCCCGGCCGCGCGGTGCTGCGCCTGGTGGGCTTCGACCCCGGCGACGCGGTGTTCTGCCGCCGCCAGACCGGTGGCCTGCTGCGCTCGGTGGAGCTGGCGGGGGGCGCCAATCCCTCCGTGCGCCACGTGCGCTGCCAGGTGCACGGCGACGCCTTCTGCGAGTGGGAGCTGCGCTGGGAGCAGCCGCCCGCCCCCGCGGAGGCCTGACCGCCGCGTCCCCCCGCGGCGCCCGCGTAAGCCCTTGCCCGGCAACGCGCACGGGTACATCTTTTCCCCCGTCTCCACACTTCCATCCAACGCAGGGTCCCGGCGGACACGTGACGTCCGCCGGTCCCGGTCCCGTGCACGCCGTGCAGGGGACGGTGCGTCCGCCCTACGCGGTGGCCCCATGGCCTGGCAGTCCACGCCCTTCTTCATCCCCCTCATGGTCTCGGCGCTGGTGTGCGCCGGGCTGGGCGTGTTCGCCATCCGCCACCGCGGCGTCACGGCCGCGTCGGGCTTCATTTTCCTGATGGCCTCCAGCGCCTGGTGGTCGCTGTGCTACGCGCTGCTGCGCGCCAGCAACGACCCGTGGGGCAAGGTGGTGCTGGCGACGGCCACGCAGGCGGGCGCCATCCTGGTGCCGCTGGCCTGGACCATCTTCGCGCTGCAGTACACTCACCGCGCCCGCTGGCTGCGCCCCGGCGCGCTGGCCCTGCTCTCCGCCGTCCCCGCGCTCACGCTCGTCGCCGTGGCCACCAACGCGTGGCACCACTGGTTCTGGACCAGCTTCGAGCCGGTGGTGCGCGCGGGGCGGGCCAGCATCAGCCCGGAGAACGGGCCGGGCTTCTGGCTGCACGTGGCCTACTCGTGGGGGCTGCTGAGCCTGAGCGTGCTGCTGCTGGTGCTGCGCGCGCTGCGCAGCCACCACCTGTACCGGCGCCAGGCCGCCAGCCTGGTGTTCGCCGCGGTGGTGCCGTGGGTGGGCAACGTGCTGCACCTGTCGCGCGCGGTGACCTTCCCGGTCAACCCCATGCCGCTGTTGTTCACCTTCAGCGGCGCGGTGTTCTTCTGGGCCATCTTCCGCCTGCGCCTGCTGGACCTGGTGCCGGTGGCGCGCGAGGCGCTGGTGGAGGAGATGCCGGACGGCATGGTGGTGCTGGACGAGGACGGGCGGGTGATGGACCTGAACCCCGCCGCGCGCGAGCTGCTGGAGCTGGGCCCGGCGGACGTGTTCGGACAGCCGGCCGCGCGCGCGCTGGCGCCGCTGGCCGGGCTGCTGGACGCCGCCCCCGGCGCGGGATCCGCCAGCCTGCGCGTGGAGCTGGGCCGCGACGGGGCGCGCCGCGTGGTGGACGCGCGGCTGACCCCGCTGCGGCGCCACGGCAGCCCCACCGGCGGGCGCCTGCTGCTGCTGCGCGACATCACGGAGCTGGAGCGGCGCGAGGGCGCCCTGGCCGTGCAGCGCGCCTACCTGGACCAGCTCTTCGAGAGCGCGCCGCACGGCATCGCGCTGCTGGACGCGGAGGACCGGGTGCTGGACGTGAACGGCGAGTGGTCGCGCCTGTTCGGCTACACGGCGCGCGAGGCCGTGGGGCACCCCATCAACGAGCTGGTCGTGGGCCCGGAGCGCGCGCAGGAGGCGGCGGCGCTGACCGTGCGCGTGTCCGGCGGCCAGCGCGTGGACCTGGAGACCGTGCGCCACCGCAGCGACGGCACCGCGGTGGACGTGCACATCACCGGCGCGCCGGTCATCGTGGGCGGCGAGCAGGTGGGCACCTGGGGCATCTACCGCGACATCTCGCAGCACAAGTACGAGGAGCGGGTCCGCCTGGAGCTGCTGGACCGCGAGCGCGCGGCCCGGGCGGACGCAGAGGGCGCGCAGCGGCGGGCGGCGTTCCTGGCGGACGTGGGCGCGCTGCTGAGCGCGAGCTTCGACTACGCGGCCGGCTTCAAGCAGCTGGCCCGGCGCGCGGTGCCGGAGCTGGCGGACTACTGCCTGATCGACGAGGCGGAGAAGGACGGCGGCACCCGGCGCGTGGCCGTGGCCCACGCGGACCCGGAGAAGGAGAAGCTGCTGCTGCCGGACGTGCGCAACGCGCCGGACGCGGACCCGCGGCGCCGCCCGGTGCTGCGCGTGGTGCGCAGCGGCGAGCCGCTGCTGGTGCCGCACATCACGCCGGAGATCCTGGACGAGTGGTCCATCGACGAGCGGCACCGCGAGCGCTTCATGCAGGCCGGGCCGCAGTCGCTGATGATCGTGCCGCTCACCGCGCGCGGCCGCACGCTGGGCGCCATCACCCTGGCGTCCGCGGGGTCGGGGCGGCGCTTCGGGCCGGGCGACCTGGCGGTGGCGGAAGAGACGGCGCGGCGCGCGGCGCTGGTCATCGACAACGCGCGGCTGTACCAGGAGGCGCGCGAGGCCGTGCGCGCCCGCGAGTCCGTGCTCGGCGTCGTCTCGCACGACCTGCGCAACCCGCTCTCCGGCATCCTGCTGAACGCGGAGGGGGCGCTGACCGGCGGGCGCGACCTATCGCCGGACCTGCGCGAGGGGCTGGAGCTGATCGTCAAGTCCGCGGAGGCCATGGAGCGCATGATCCGCGACCTGCTGGACGTGACGCGCATCGAGGCGGGCGAGCTGCGCATCGCGCCGGAGCCGACGGACGCGGAGCTGCTGCTGCGCGAGGCGGTGGGCATGATGGCGCCGCTGGCGGGCGAGCGGCAGATCGCGCTCACCGCCATGCCGGCGCCGGAGCCGGTGGAGGTCAAGGCGGACCGCGACCGCGTGCTGCAGGTGTTCAGCAACCTGCTGGGCAACGCGCTCAAGTTCACCCCGCGCGGGGGCAAGGTCACGGCCGGCGCCGCGCGCGAGAAGGGCGAGATGCGCTTCTGGGTGCGCGACACGGGACCGGGCATCGAGCCGGAGTACGTGGAGCGGCTGTGGGATCGCTTCTGGCAGGCGGAGGGGCCGGCGCGGCGGCTGGGGGCGGGGCTGGGGCTGCCCATCGCGCGCGGCATCGTGGAGGCGCACGGGGGCAAGGTGTGGGTGGAGAGCCAGCCCGGCGCCGGCGCGACGTTCCACTTCACGCTGGCGCTGGCGTCGGAGGCGGGGCTGAGCTTGAGCTAAGTCCGTGAGTGCGTGAGTGCGAGAGTGCGAACTACAGTGCCGGGTAGCGGAGTGCCTCCAGAGGGCGAGGCCCCCTCCCCAAACCCCTCCCCCAACTTCGGGGGAGGGGCTTTTTTCTACCCGCACTTACGCACTAACGCACTTCTGTTTCACTCCGTCTGGTCCAGCGTCACCCACGCCGTGCCGTCGGCGTCGTACTCGAGGCGCACCGACCAGGGGTTGCAGCAGACGGGGCAGTCCTCGACGTACTCCTGGTGCGCGCCGCCCCCGGGGTCCAGGCCCAGCACCACCGTCTCGCCGCAGTACGGGCACTGCGACTCCGCCGTCGTGTCCGCGGTGCCGTCGCCCAGCGGAAAATCCTCGTCCAGCGTGTCGTCATCGGGCGGTACGGAGATGTAGATCATCGTGGCGGCCTGTATTTCCCGCGATTGCCGTGATGGCAGTGGAGCGATCCGGACGATGAAGAACGATCCGGGCGATGTCGGTCTCTCCCTCGTACACCGCACTCACGGCGGCGGGTGAGATGGCCTAGTCATGGCCCGGCGTATTTCCCCCGGCGAATGAATTCGCGGCTGGGAAAACGTGATGTCCGCCTGCGCGGACGGGTGCGGTGTGGTCGCGAGAGGGCGGCGTCCGGCGCATTCACAGGGTAGAGACGCCCCGCCGGGGCGTCTCTACGGGGGTTGCCCTGCCACGGCAGGTCGCAGCGCGCAGTGAAAGCCCCTCCCCCGAAGTTGGGGGAGGGGCAGCGAGGAACGAGCGGGGAGGGGGCCTCCGCCCACGGGAGGCACCCAGCAAACCGCCGCGAAGGCACGCCTGCGCCTTCCATCCCCCCATCACTTCAGTCCTTCCACGCGCGCGCCCATTTCGTCCAGTTCTGACCCCGCGCACGGTGCGAAGCTTGCGAACCGCGACGCGCCTGTCGCCCGGCGCCGCATCATCCGTCCGAACGCTCCGCACCGCATGAAGCTGGTGGTTTCCGGGCCGTCCGTGCGCACGTCGTCGGGCAGCGTCCCCGACCGGCGCGCCCTCCACGGAGCTGGCGCCCGCGTGAAGCCCGGACGCATCCCGACCCGAGACCCCCGGAGGAGACGTTGATCTCACCCGCTTCCCCACCCTCCAGCGGCGCGGGCGCCGGCGAGGACATCGCCCGGCGCGTGCGCGAGCTGGGGCCCTGGTTCCACAACCTGGAGCTGGGCGGCGTGCGCACCGCCCCGGAGCACTTCCTGGGCGACTATCCCGCGGTCAAGTTCGCCACCTTCGCGCACGTCGTCCCCGGGGACCTGACGGGCAGGACGGTGCTGGACATCGGCTGCAACGCCGGCTTCTACTCCATGGAGATGAAGCGGCGTGGCGCCGCGCGCGTGGTGGGCATCGACAGCGAGGACCTGTACCTGGAGCAGGCGCGCTTCGCGGCCCGCGTCAAGGGCATGCGCGACCTCGAGTTCCGCAAGCTGTCCGTGAACGACGTGGCGGAGCTGGGCGAGAAGTTCGACTTCGTCATCTTCATGGGCGTGCTGTACCACCTGCGCCACCCGCTGCTCGCGCTGGACCTGCTGTACGAGCACGTGGTGGGCGACCTGCTGCTGTTCCAGAGCATGCAGCGCGGCACCGCGGAGGTGGAGGGCGTGGCGGAGGACTACGACTTCTGGCAGCAGGACCACTTCGACCGTCCCGGATATCCGAAGCTGCACTTCATCGAGCACCGCTACGCGCACGACCCCACCAACTGGTGGGCGCCCAACCGCGCCTGTAGCGAGGCCATGCTGCGCAGCGCCGGCTTCGCGATCGTGGCGCACCCGGAGGACGAGGTGTACCTGTGCCGCCGCGGCCGCATCACGGACGGCGAGCCGCGCGCGGTGTACCCGTCGAAGGGAGGCGCCGGGCGTGGTTGAGGCGGTGATGGTCTGGAACGAGCCGAACAACACCTCGCACTGGGACTTCGGGATCGACGCCGGCTGGAGGACGTTCGCGGAGATGGCCCGGGCCGCCGGGCAGGCCGTGCGCGCGGAGAGCCCGCACGTGCTGCGGGTGCTGGGCGGCGTATCGCCCATCGACCCGCGCTTCATTGCCCACATGGGGGGGCTGGGGGTGCTCGACGAGCTGGACGTCGTGGCGGTGCACGGCTTTCCGCTCGACTGGAACCTGTGGAGCATCGAGGACTGGCCCGGCAAGCTGGACGCCGTCCGCGCCGTCACCCGGCTCCCCGTGTGGGTCACCGAGGTGGGCGTCAGCACCTTCGCGAGCCAGGCGGTGCAGGCCGACGGGCTGCGGCGCACCGCGGAGGTCCTGCGCGGCCGCGCGGGGCGCATCCACTGGTACAGCCTGTACGACCTGCCCGCGCGGTGGGAGGCCACGACGCGCCACAAGCAGCGCGAGGGTTCCTCCTACTTCCGCCACTTCCACATGGGCCTGCTGCGCGAGGACGGCACGCCCAAGCAGGCGCTGGACGTCTTCGCGGAGCTGGCGGGGGAGATGGGGATCTGCCAGTGGTTCCACTTCGAGGACCCGCGCCTGGACGATGCCGTGCGCTGGCTCGAGCGGCTGGGGGTCAGGAAGCTGCGCACCGGCCTGAGCTGGTCCGACGACCACCGCCCCGGCGCGCAGGCGTGGTTCGACCGGCAGATGCGCGCGCTGGAGGGGTTCGACGTGACCGTCACCTTCTGCTTCACGCCGGAAGACAGGGGCGTGGTGCCGCACTACACCAGCCCCCCGCGCGACATCCGCGAGTTCGTGGACTTCTGCGCCCGCATGACCCGCAGGTACGCGAAGTAGGATCGCAAGCCTGGATCATCGCGGATCAGCAGTCTGCTTCACGGAGGCGGAGGCCCACTCCCAAACCCTCCCCCAACTTCGGGGGAGGGCTTTTTTCTACCGTGGTTCCCCTCTTTTGCAGTTCTCTGCGTCCTCTCCGTTGAACCTCTGCGCCCTCTGCGTGAAAAGCAGGTGCAGTTCTCCGCGTCCTCCGCGGCTCCGCGTGAGCGCCGGCCGTA
>DASTLD010000060.1:0-14162 GCA_035715345.1 Longimicrobium sp. | reverse complement strand
CACCTGGCCCGACCTTCATGGCCGGTGGCTATGGCGCGGGGGATCCACCCGATCCCATCCCGAACTCGGAAGTGAAAACCCGCTGCGCGGATGGTACTGCCGGGGCCACCCGGTGGGAGAGTACGGCGCCGCCGGCCTGTTAGCAGAGAGCCCGCTTCGATCATCATGATCGGGGCGGGCTCTCTCGTTTTTGTATCTCACGCAGAGCCGCAGAGGACGCAGAGGAACTGATGGAGAAAGGAATGGCCCGATCTCCTCTCCTGCAGTTCTCCGCGTCCTCTGCGTCTCTGCGTGAGGCCCTGTAGTTGGGTCACGCGTGACCCGGATCGTGGGGTGAAGCGCTCCCGAAGGGTGCGGCAGCATTGCCCCACTGCGGCCCGCGTGCTATACTGCTGTCGGCAATTGTTCCGTGCCGCACACCACCAGGGCCCACCACGCCCGCTCTCTTTTGCCCAACACGATTTCATGAGCGAAGGTTCGACGCCGGAGGTGCCCATCAGCGTCCTCATCGTCGACGACGAGGAGCTGCTGGTGAAGAGCTGCGGCCAGATCCTGGCCAGCGAGGGGTACGCCGTCCACACGGAGTCGCGCGGGCGCAACGCGCTGGACACGGTGCGCCGCCACCGCCCGGACATCGTCCTCACGGACCTGATGCTGCCGGACATGGACGGGCTGGCGCTGCTCAAGGAGATCAAGAAGCTGGCGCCGGACACGCTGGTGGTCATGATCACCGGCTTCGCGACGGTGGACAGCAGCGTGGAGGCCATCCGCGCCGGCGCGTACGACTACATCCCCAAGCCGTTCACGGCCACGCAGCTCCGCATCCTCATCGGCCGGGCCGCGCAGCAGGTGCAGCTGGTGCGCGACAATGCCCACCTGCGCGACCAGCTCAAGAAGCACTACAGCTTCGAGAACATCATCGGCACCAGCGAGAGCATCCAGAAGGTGTTCAGCGTGGTGTCGCGCGTGGCGCCCACGGACGCCAGCGTCTTCATCGCCGGCGAGAGCGGCACGGGCAAGGAGCTGATCGCGCGGGCCATCCACACCAACAGCCGCCGCTCCGCGCGGCCGTTCACCGCCATCAACTGCGCGGCGCTGCCGGACCACCTGCTGGAGAGCGAGCTGTTCGGCCACGAGAAGGGGTCGTTCACCGGCGCGGACACGCAGCGGCGCGGGCTGCTGGAGGTGGCCAGCGGGGGCACGTTCTTCCTGGACGAGATCAGCGAGATGAGCATGGACCTGCAGGCCAAGCTCCTCCGCGTCATCCAGGAGCGCAAGATCCGCCGGGTGGGCGGCGAGTCGGAGATCACCATCGACGTGCGCTGGGTGTCCGCCACCAACCGCGACCCGGAGCAGGCGGTGCGCGACGGCGCCCTGCGCCAGGACCTGCTCTACCGCCTGAACGTGGTGCCGGTCAAGCTGCCGCCGCTGCGCTACCGCCGCGAGGACATCCCCGCGCTGGCGCAGCACTTCCTCAAGAAGTACGCGCAGGAGTACGACCGGGGGAACCTGCGCTTTGCCCCCGACGCCCTGCGGGTGCTGACGGAGTACGACTGGCCGGGCAACGTGCGCGAGCTGCAGAACGTGGTGGAGCGCATCGTCTCCATGTGCCTGCCGGGGCAGGAGATCACCGCGCCGGAGATCCCGGAGGAGCTGACCATGCGGCCGGCGGTGGCGGGGCGGTCGCCGGTGTCGGCGGACCTGCCCTTCCACGACGCCAAGACGGACGCGGTGACGGCGTTCGAGAAGGAGTACCTGCGCGACCTGCTGCGCCGCCACAACGGCAACATCTCGCAGGCGGCGCGCACGGCGGGCATCGACCGCAAGACCATCCACCGCATGCTCACCAAGTACGAGCTCGAGGGCCGGGACGTGAGCTGGTAGCCGTGCCGCTCGTCTCCGTGGTCATCCCCACGTACGACCGCCTTCCGCTGCTGCGGGAGGCGGTCGCGTCCGTCCGGGCCCAGACCTTCGGCGGCTGGGAGCTGGTGGTGGCGGACGACGGCTCCACGGACGGCACCGCCGAGGCGATGGAGGCGCTGGGCGACCCCCGCGTCCGCGTGGTGCGCCTGCCGCACGCGGGGCGCCCGTCCATCGCGCGGAACGCGGGGATCCGCGCCGCGCGCGGCGAGTGGGTCGCGTTCCTGGACTCCGACGACGTCTGGGAGCCGCGCAAGCTGGAGGTCCAGCTCGCGGCCCTCCGCGAGGCCGGGGCGGAGTGGAGCTACACGGCGCTGGAGATGATGGACGAGGCGGGGAGGACGGTCCCCTTCCGCGCCTGGACCTTCCGGCCGCTGTCGGGGATGATCGTGCGCGCGCTGCTGCGCGAGGAGACGGCGGCGACGATGTCGACGCTGATGGTGCGGCGGAGCCTGCTGGAGGCGGTGCGGGGCAGCGACGAGACGCTGCACCGGCGGGACGACGTGGACCTGACGCTCCGCCTGGCGGCGCGCGCGCCCGCGGCGGGGGTGGGGCAGGTGCTGACGCGCATGCGGGTGCACGCCGGGCGCATCACCGCCGCCATCGACACGCCGCACGAGGCCACGCTGCAGCCGTTCCTGCGCTTCCTGGCGCGGGAGGCGGACCCGGAGCTGCGGGAGATCGCGCGGCGGAAGTGCGCGGAGCTGCTGGTGAGCGGGGCGGTGTTCCAGGCCGCGCGGCGGCGGCGGTGGAAGGCGGCGCGGCTGCTGGCGGCCAGCCTGCGCTACCGGCCCGCGGCGGGGCGGTGGCTGCGGGCCGCGGTGTCGGTGGGGCTGCGGGCGGCGGGGCTGCGCTAGCCTACTCGCCGCAGCCGCAGTCGGGGCCGCACCCCGGCTTGCGGTGCGCGGCCCGCGCGGCGAGCAGCGTGCGCCGCCAGCGGCCGCCCACGTACACGGCCGCGGCCGCCACGATCATCATCACCAGCAGCGTCTGCACGTCCATCCTCATCCCCCAGAGCAGTTGCAGGCTGTCCCCTGTAACCTGTTCCCTGTCCCCTGCCGTTCATCCCCAGCCCAGCAGCCGCCCGCCCTGGTACACCAGCAGGGCGGACCCGTACGCCAGCGCCAGCATGTAGCCGAACTGGAAGGCGGCCCAGCGCACGCCCGTCCATCCCCCGCCCGTCTCGCGGACCACGACGGCCAGCGTGCTCATGCACATCATCGCGAACACGTAGAACACCATCAGCCCCACGGCCACCAGCGGCGTGTAGACCAGCGCGCCGCTGCCCCGGTGCGTCTCCGCCCGCAGCTTCTCGCGCAGGGTGGCGCTGCCCTCGTCCGCCTCCGCGCCCACGCCGTAGATGGTGCCCATGGTGGAGACGAACACCTCGCGCGCCGCGAAGGAGCTGAGGATGCCGACGCCGATCTTCCAGTCGTAGCCCAGCGGCGCCACCGCCGGCTCCACCACGTGCCCCAGCCGCCCCAGCGCGCTGCCCGCGAGCTGCGCCTCCTGCGCCTGCTCGTCCGTCATCCCCGGCGCCGGATCCGTCTTGGGATAGGTGGCCAGCGCCCAGAGCAGGATGGAGAGCGCCAGGATGATGGTGCCCGCCTTCTTGAGGAACAGGCTGGCCCGGTGCGACACGGAGAGCGCCAGCCCGCGCGGCCGCGGCAGGCGGTACGGCGGCAGCTCCATGATCATGGGCCGGGCGCGGCCGCGCAGCAGCGTCTTCTTGAAGATGGCGGCGACGCCCAGCGCGGTAAGCGTGCCCAGCAGGTACATGGCCAGCAGGGTGATGCCCTGCAGGTTGAAGATGCCGCCCACCACCACGGACGGGATGAAGGTGCCGATGAGGAGCGCGTAGATGGGGATGCGCGCGGAGCAGCTCATCAGCGGCAGCACCATGATGGTGGCCAGCCGGTCCTTGGGGCTCTCGATGGTGCGCGTGGACATGACGCCCGGCACCGCGCAGGCGTAGCCGCTGAGCAGGGGGATGAAGCTGCGGCCGTGCAGCCCCACGCTCCTCATGAAGCGGTCCATGATGAACGCGGCGCGGGCCATGTAGCCCGTGTCCTCCAGGATGCCCAGGAACAGGAAGAGGATGGTGATCTGCGGCAGGAAGACGAGCACGCTGCCCACGCCCGCGATGACCCCATCGACGACAAGGCTGTTGAGATCGCCCTGCGGCAGCGCGCCGGCCACGGCGGCGCCCAGCGCGCCGAACAGCCCCTCCACCCAGCCGATCAGCGGCTCCGACCAGGTGAAGATGGACTGGAAGACGAGCGCCATCAGCGCCAGGAACACGAGCGGGCCGGCCACGCGGTGCAGCAGCACGGCGTCCACCCGGTCCGTGAAGGTGCGCGCACCGGTGCCGCTGCGGCGGACGGTGCGCTCCACGACGTCGCCGATCCAGCCGTAGCGCGACTCCGCCTCCAGGCTGCGCGGCTCCAGCCCCGCCGCCTCGACCTCCGCGCGCGCGGCGGCGACCGCATCGCCCAGCCCGTCCACGTGCGCCAGGTGCCGGCCGATGTGGGTGACCGCCAGCAGCCGCAGCGCCTCCATGCCCGCCGCGGAGGGGTGGAAGCCGGCCGCGGCCAGGCGCTCCTCCACCGGCCGCAGCACGCGCGCCGCCTCGCCCGGGAGCGAGAACTGCCGCTCGGCCAGGGGCAGCGACGGGGCCTGGCGCACGGCGCGGCGCAGCACGTCCAGCCCCTCGCCGCGCGTGGCCACGGTGGCGACCACGGGCGCGCCCAGCTCCAGCGTCAGCTCCACGGGGTCCACGTGGATGCCGGCGGCCTGCGCCGCGTCCACCTGGTTGAGCGCGACGACGGTGGGCAGGCCCAGCTCCAGGACCTGCGAGGCCAGGAAGAGGTTGCGCTCCAGGTTGGCCGCGTCGGCCACCACGACCACGACGTCGGGGCGGGGGAGGCCCTCGGCGCGGCCGGTCAGGACCGCGAGGGCGATCTCCTCGTCCGGGGAGCTGGCGGAAAGGCTGTAGGTGCCGGGCAGGTCGATGACCGTGACCGGGCCGGCGTCATCGCGGTAGCGCCCCTCGACGCGCTCCACGGTGACGCCGGAATAGTTGCCCACGCGCTGCCGCATGCCGGTCAGCGCGTTGAAGAGCGTGCTCTTGCCCGTGTTGGGATTGCCGACCAGCGCTACATGCAGCAAACCCCCGCCGCGCGCTCCATCCGCGGGCGAGGGTGCGGCGGGCGCGGAGATCGTTCCGGCCGCGGCCTGTTCCATCACTACTCCAGCTCTATGTGCTCCGCCTCGGCGCGGCGCAGGGTCAGCATGAACCCGCGCAGGCGCACCTCCAGGGGATCGCCCAGCGGCGCGACGCGGATCACTTCCACCGTGGTCCCGCGGATCAGGCCCAGGTCGTTGAGCCTGCGCACCGCGTCCGCGTCTCCGTCCATCCTCACCACCCGGCCCCGCTCTCCCGGGGCCAGCTGCGCCAGGGTGCGCACCCGCCTCAGGAGGCCAGCGGCAGCACCTTGATGCTCGAGGCCAGCGAGGCGCCCAGCGCCAGGCGCGAGCCCTTGACCTCCAGCAGCATGCCGTTGCGGCTGTCCAGCACCTGCACGCAGGTGCCCTCGAACAGGCCCAGGTGGCGCAGCCGGTGCGCCTCCGCCTGGTCGCACTCCATGCGCAGGACGGCGGCACGGCACCCGTTGGCGCACGCGGCCAGCGGGCACTCGGCGCAGCGCGCCGGCGCCTTCTCCTCCGCCCGGGTCCAGCCCAGCAGCCGCTTCAGCATCCCGTGCAGCCTGGGAGTGAAGGTGAGAATCAGTTTCAACGAGCGGAGAAGATACCGGAATGCGCGGGGGGACGCAAGGCGGCACGCGGGAAAGTACGGAGTACGAAGTACGAGGTGCGGAGCGGGGAATCCGGCCGGCGCAGAGCGGGGGAACGCGGCGCGAAGCTTCCGCGCGGGGCGGCGGGAGCGTACGATGTGCGATCCGCACACTTCTCATCCTCCATCCACGCGGAGCAGCGCATGTCGGACCAGGACAAGCCCCTCGGCACCATGGCCGAAAACGTCACCACCAGCGCCGAGCCGGGCACGGACAAGCTCGTCGCGGCGCCGGCGTACGCGGCCGGGGCGGCCAGCGAGGTGGCCGGCGTGGAGAAGCTCAAGCACTCGCACCCGGATCCCGACGAGGAAGCCGCCGAGGAGGCCGCGAAGTAGCGCGTCACTCCGCGGCGCCGAGCACGCGCGCCAGGAACGCGAGCAGCGGCCCCGCGTCCAGCGTCCGCCCGCGCCACGCGACGTAGCGGTCGGGTCGGACGAGGACCGCGGGATGGCGGTCGCCGGCGTACGCCGCGGCGGCCGCTGCCGCATCGGGAAGCTCGCCGGCCAGGAGCGGGCGGACGAGGTCGCCGAAGCGGGCACGGACGGCGTCGCCCATCGCCCGCGCGTCGTTCGTGTGGTCCGCGGGCGGGAAGAGGAGGAGGGTGAACCCGGGGTGGCGCAGGTGGTCGTACAGCCGCCCGCCCGCGAACGGGACGTCCGGCGCGCGTTCGCCGGGGCGCGGCGCGGGGCCGCGGTCCGGCGCGACGGCGGGGCTGCCGCGGTAGTGGATGGCCAGGCCGGTCTGCGCGAGCTGCAGCGTCCCCCTGGCCGCGCGGGAGGCCAGCAGCGCGCCCAGCACGCGGTCGCGGACGGCGCGGGCGGGAGGCCAGCGCAGCAGCCCGGCGCGCGTGAAGCGGTCCGTCGCCTTCAGGATGGCGCGCGAGACGGGCAGGCGCTCGGCGTCGTAGCTGTCCAGCAGCCGCTCGCCCGCCCGGCCCTGGATCACCAGCGCCAGCTTCCATCCCAGGTTGAGCGCGTCCTGGATGCCGGCGTTCATCCCCTGGCCGCCCGCGGGGCTGTGGATGTGCGCGGCGTCGCCCGCCAGCAGCACGCGGCCGTGGCGCAGCGCCGGCACCATGCGGCGGTGGATGCGGAAGTACGACGTCCATCCCACGCCCAGCAGCGCCGCATCCGGCACCGCGGGCCGCACCCGCGCCTCCAGCCATCGCCCGAAGTCGTCCGCGTTTGGCGCCTGCTCGGGCGCGGAGCCGTGCAGGCTGACGACGACGCGGAAGCGCTGCTCGCCCGGCATGGGCGCCAGGAAGAAGACGCCGTCCGCGGAGAGGAAGACGTGCCCGCGCGGCCAGCCGATGCCGGCGATCTCCGCGTCCGCCAGCGCGAAGGTCTCCGCGTAGGCGCGGCCGCGGAAGGGGATGCCCAGCGCGCGGCGGGTGACGCTGTGCGCGCCCTCGCACGACACCAGCCAGGGCACCTCCACGGTCTCGCGCGCATCGCCGCGGGCCAGCACGGCGCGGACGCCGCCGGCGCGCGGGTGCACCTCCGCCAGTTCCGTCCCGCGCTCCACCCGGCCGCCGAGCGCCGCGAGCCGCGCCGCCAGGATGCGTTCGGTGTCGCCCTGCGGCAGGCTGACCACGTGCGGGTAGCGGCTGGGGACCTCGATCTCCAGCGCGCCCAGCCGCCGCGCGCCGCCGTAGACGTTCAGCGACGAGAACGCGACGCCGCGGGCGACGATCTCGTCCGCGGCGCCGACGTTCTCCAGCAGCTCCAGCGTGCGCGGCAGCACGCCCACCGCGCGCGAGTACGGCGACGGCTCCGGCGCGCGGTCCACGATGCGCACGCGCACGCCGCGCCAGGCCAGGTCGCACGCCAGCGCCAGCCCGGTGGGGCCGGCGCCCGCCACCAGCACGTCGCACGGCTCCATCGCACCGCTCGCGATGCCTGGCCGGGCCGCGGCGCGCCTTCAGGGCGAGACGATCTCGCCGGTGTTCAGGTTCATGCAGCGGCGCGTGGACTGCGCGGCCAGGCAGTAGAGGGTGCCGTCGCCGTCCGCGTCCTCGTTGAAGATGAACGGCGCGATCTCGGCGGGCTGCGGGCGCTCGAAGCCGACCGTCTCCAGGTCCGAGATGCGCGCGGTGAACGAGCGGTGCTCGGCGCGCCAGGTCTGCTGAAAGACGTACATGTCCTTGAGCGTCTCCTGCACGGACGGCGGCACCGGGACGGGGGGCGCGGGCTGCGCCGGGGCGGGGGCCGCGGCGGCTTCGGAGGCGGCGGCGGCCGCGGGCGTGTCGGCGGATGCGGCGGGGGTGGCGGTATTGCTCTCGGCGTCGCCGGAGCCGCCGCCGCACGCCGCGGCCGCCGCGGCGGCAAAGAGCAGGACGAAGATGCGGGGGCGCAGCAGTGAATCGGCCGTGTTCATCGGGATCCGGCGTGGGAGAGTGGGAAGGAGGAACGCACGATTCCTAATCTTCCATCGCCCGGCGGACAAGAATCTTCATCGCCGCGCCGCCATCCTCATCGCGGCGGCCCGCTTGTCCGCCTCCGCCGCCCCCGTTACGATCCGCCCACGCCGCGAACCTTCCCGCCGCAGCGTCGTATTCAAGGCGCGTCCATTCCGTCGCACTTTCGCACTCTCGCACTCTCGCACTTTGCCGTCCCTCCGCCTGACGGGCTCGCTCGTCGCGCAGTACTTCCGGTTCGCCTGCGACCGCCAACTCCGCTACGAGCTGGTGCCGCCGCGCGAGCGCGGGGCGGACGTGCCCGCCGCCAACGACGACCCCGCCGCGGGGCCGCTGGTGGGCGCGCGGCCGGGGCTGGCGCTGCTGCGCGGCGCGGGGCGGCGCTGGGAGCGCAGCGCGCTGGACCGCCTGATCGCGCGGCACGGGGACCGGGTGCTGACCGCGGGGCGCACCGAGACGGGCGACGCGCGCAAGCTGCGCTACGAGGACGTCGTGCTCGCCCTGCGCTCGCCGGGCGATTTCATCTACCTGGTGCAGCCGGAGCTGCGCGTCACGGAGCCGGAGGCGTTCGCCGCGCGCCACGGGTTCCCGGCGGAGATCGCCATCGCCCCCGCGCAGCCGGACCTGGTGCGCATCCGCCGCGGCGCGGACGGGCGCGTGCGGCTGGGCGTGGGCGACATCAAGTGGAGCCGCGAGGGCACCATCCAGCACTTTGCGCAGGTGGCGTTCTACGCGCTGCTGCTGGAGGAGGTCTGCCGCGCGGAGGGCATCGATGCGCAGGTGGAGACGCGCTGGGGGTGGCTGTGGACGCGCGGCTCGCGCGGGCTGCGGCGCTTTGCGCTCCCCGCCTACCGCTACCACGTGGAGGCTTTCCTGCGCGACGACCTGCCACGCATCGCCGCGGGGCAGCCCGTGGACGCGGCGTGGCACCTGGGCATCCGCTGCCCGGACTGCGCCTTCTACCACCACTGCCGCGCGGAGGCGGACGGCCGCGACGACCTGGCGCGCGTGGCCGGCGTGAGCCCGCTGGGCAAGCAGGTGCTGCTGGGCAAGGGCCTGCGCACCGTTGCGTCGCTGGGCCGCACCTTCCGCAAGGACACCTACACCGGCTGCCACGCGCTGGAGTCCGCCGAGACCGCGCTCAGGAAGCGGGTGCAGTCGCTCTCGTTCGGCAAGCGCTTCGACGTGGAGAAGCAGACGCACCTGATGGGCGAGGGCGAGCGGGTGCGGGTGATGGTCACGGCGGAGGCGGACCCGGTCAGCGGCATCGTCTACGCGCTGGGGATGCGGGCGGAGGGCGGCGGGCGGTCCGCCGGCGAGGTGTTCATCGCGGAGCGCGGGACGGAGCAGGCGGAGCGGGAGATGCTGCACGCCTTCCTGGCGCGCGCGGCCACCGTGGCCGCGCAGGCGGCCGCCGCGCCGCGCGAGGAGGGCAGGCCGAAGCGGCCGGAGAAGCCGCTGCACGTGTACCTGTGGGAGCGCGCGGAGGGCGAGCTGCTGCGCGACTGCCTGCAGCGCCACCTGGGCGACCCCGCCACGCAGCCGGGCATCGCCGGGCTGGCGCGCTTCCTGTTCCCGGTCGGCGGGGGTGCGGCGCCGCCGGGGACCGTCGTCCGCGACGTGGTGGAGGAGCTGTTCGCGCTGCCCGTTCCCTACGCGTGGGACCTGGCCGCCGTCTCCGCCGCGCTGCAGCCGGAGGAGGGCGCGCACGTGCATCGCCCGGCGGACGGGTACGCGTGGCCGCTCAGCAGCCGCATCCCCTACGAGCGCATCCACCAGGCCTGGCGCCGCCGCCCGCGCGCCGCCGAGCCCGCGCCCGCGGAGGTGCGGGGCGAGATCCGCCGCACGCTGGAGAGCAAGCTGGCGGCGCTGGACTCCGTCGTCCGCGGCGTGCGCGAGCAGGCCAGCCTGCGCGGCGAGTCGCGGCTGCGCATGGACCCCGGTCCGCTCTCCGGCGGCGACGCGGGCGGGCCCATCGCGGACCCCGCGCTGGAGCAGCTGCGCCTGTTCACGCTGTGGGAGGCCGCGGCGGAGTCGCTGGCCATCCGCCAGCTCCACGCGCTGCCCACGCACGACCGCGCCCGCCGCTTCGAGTGCATCCGCGGCATGGAGCTGGTGGAGGTGCTGGAGAACGGGCACGCCGTCTTCACCTTCGACGAGGCGTGCCGCGAGGCCAAGTTCCGCCCCGGCGAGTTCGCGCTGGTGCTGACCAACGACGACGGCCGCACGCTGGTGGAGACGGACCGCAAGCCGTGGCTGCGCCGCAAGCTGGGCGTGGAGCTGGTGGAGTACGACCTGGCCGCGTCGCCGCCGCGCGTGGTGCTGGCCTCCGACCACGGCTGGCAGAAGCTGGAGAAGGACGGCCTGGTCAACTTCAACTACCAGTGCGTGCTGGACCGCTCGGAGGCGGACTTCAACACGCGGCGCTTGCTGGAGACGCTGCGCGCGCTGGGCGATGGCGCCGGCAGCGCCGCCACGGTCCTGGGCCTGCTGCGGGGCCATCCCCCCGCGCCGCCGTCGCCGCTGGACGCGGACGCCGCGTGGAGCGAGGTGATCGGCTCGCGCGACGTGCTGAACGCGGAGCAGGCGGAGGCGTGGCGCGCGGCGTTCGAGCGGACGGTCTCGGTCGTGTGGGGGCCGCCGGGGACGGGCAAGACGTACCTGCTGGCGTGGCAGCTCATCGGGCTGGCGGCGGCGGCGCGGCGGGCGCATCGTCCCCTGCGCGTGCTGGTGACGGCGGGGACGCACCGCGCCATCGTCAACGTGCTGGCCACCCTGGCGCGGCAGCTCGCGGAGAGCGGGATCCCATCGCCCCTGCGCGCGGTCAAGCTGGAGGGGCGGGGCAGCGAGGCGGACCGCGACCTGGAGGGACTGGACGTGGAGCTGGTGCGCGACACGCGGCTGCCCGCGCTGCTGGGCGGCAGCGACGTGGACGGCGTCCCCCTCGTGGCGGGCTCCACCGTGTGGTCGCTGTGGAAGCAGATGCGGGCGATGAACGGCGCGGCGGAGGAGGAGGCCTCCGACGGGGCGCCCATGCTGCCGCTGTTCGACGTGGTGGTGATCGACGAGGCCAGCCAGGTGCGCGTGCCGGAGGCGCTGGTGGCGCTGTCGTCGCTGCGGCCGGGGGGACGGGTCATCGTCTGCGGCGACGACCGCCAGCTCCCGCCCATCCTGCGCGGCCGCTACCCGCGCGAGGAGACGCTGTTCGGCTCCGCGTTCGCGCACTTCGCGGGTCTGTACGGGCGCTTCGCGCTGCGCGAGAGCCGGCGGATGAACCGGCCGCTGGTGCGCTGGCCGCGGCGGGTGTTCTATCCCGGCTTCCACTCCGCGGAGCCGAACCGGCGCCTGCGCATCGGCCGCGAGGGCGTGGACCTGTCGGATCCGCTCGACGCGCTGCTGTGGGACGCGTTCCTGCGCCCGGGGCAGCCCGCGGTGCTCTGCACGTACGCCGGCTACCGCGCCACCGCGCGCAACCCGCTGGAGGCCATGCTCGTGGGGCGCATCGCCCGGCTGGCGCGCGCGGGGATGCGCGACCCCGCGACGGGACTGCCGTACACGCCGGAGGCGTTCGCCGCGCGCGGGCTGGCGGTCATCTCGCCCCACCGCGCGCAGAACAGCGCCATCCTGGGCGAGCTGGTGGCCGGCGGCTGGCCGCGCAACGAGCTGCCCGTGGTGGACACCGTGGAGCGCATGCAGGGCAACGAGCGCGAGCTGATCCTCGTCTCCTACGCCGTCGCGGACCGCGAGTACGCGGAGCGCGAGGCGGACTTCCTGCTGAACCCCAACCGCTTCAACGTGTCCATCACCCGCCCGCGGTCCAAGCTGATCGTGTTCATGAGCCAGGACGTGCTGCGCGCGCTGCCGCGCGACGAGCAGGTGCTGACGGACTCCATGGCCATCAAGGGCTACCCCGCGCACTTCGGCGCCCCCGCGCGCGAGATCGAGGTCCCCGCGCCGGACGGGCAGCCGGTGCGCATGCACCTGTACACGACCTCGGCGCCGGTGCCGGCGCGGGGGGCCGCGTGAGCGCCGGCGCGCGCATGGCCGAGCCGGGCCTGCTCCGGGAGGCCTCCGGTCCGCGCCGGGGGCTGCGCGAGCGGCTGCGCGACGGGTGGCCCCCGGCCGTGAAGATGGGCAACGTCCTGGGCTCGCTGGCCGTATGGGGCCTGCACGACCGCGACGGCGTTTCCGCACGCTGGTTCCTGCTCGCGCTCGCCGCGCCGATGGCGGCGCTGATCGTCCTCCTGCTGCTGCGGACGCGGATGCGCTCGCTGGACGCGGCGGCCTCGCTGGTGCTGCCCGCGGGCTTCGTGCTGACGCTCGCCGCGGTCAACCCGCGGCTGGAGGGCGGCACCTCCACGCTGCTGGCCGGCGGGGCGGCGTTCCTGCTCGTCTTCGGCGCCGCCGCGGCCGCCGTGCTCCTGCTCTTCGCGGTGGGCGCCGTGTGGCGCCAGGGCGGGCGCACACGGGTGAGCCGCTGGTTCCTCTGGCCGCTGCTGGCGGTGCCCGCCGTCGTGATCGCCGCGGTGGTGGTGTCGGTCGCGTCCGGGGCCGGCGGCGATACGCCGGGCCTCGTCGTAATCGGCGCCGCGGCCGCGGGCACGCTGCTGGTGATCGTGCTTCGCTACGCACGCCCCGGCCCCCGCGCATGAGCAACCTGCCCGTGTGGGACGACGCGGCCTGGGCGCCGCTGCCCCGCCTGGAGGGACAGGTGGAGGCGGACGTGTGCGTGGTGGGGCTGGGGGGATCGGGCCTGGCGTGCGTGCACGAGCTGGTGCGGCAGGGCGCGCGCGTGGTGGGGCTGGACGCGGGGATGGTGGCGGGCGGCGCCGCGGGGCGGAACGGGGGATTCCTGCTGGCGGGCACCGCGCTCTTCTACCACGACGCCGTGGCCGCCTTCGGGCGCCAGACGGCGCGGCGCATCTACCGCCTGACCATGGAGCAGATCGACCGCATGGCGGCGGAGACGCCCGACGCCGTGCGCCGCGTCGGCTCCCTGCGCGTAGCGGCGGATGACGAGGAAGCGGAGGACTGCCGCGCGCAGCTCGCGGCCATGCAGGCGGACGGCCTGCCGGCGGAGTGGTACGAGGGGCCGGAGGGCCGCGGACTGCTGATCCCCACCGACGGTGCCTACCATCCCCTGCGACGCTGCCGCACGCTGGCCGCGCGCGCGGTGGAGGCGGGCGCGCGGCTGTACGAGCACTCGCTGGCGATGTCCTTCACGCCGCACGCGGTGGTGACGCCGACGGGCGCGGTGAGCTGCGACAGGCTGATCGTGGCGGTGGACGGCAGGCTGGAGCGCATCTTCCCGGAGCTGCGGGGGCGCGTGCGCACCGCGCGGCTGCAGATGCTGGCCACCGCGCCGACGGAGGAAGTGCGCGTGCCGCGGCCCGTCTACTATCGCTGGGGATACGAGTACTGGCAGCAGCTCCCGGACGGCCGCCTGGCGCTCGGCGGCTTCCGCGACACCGCCGGCGACCGCGAGTGGACGGAGGACGCCACGCCCTGCGCGGAGATCCAGGACCGGCTGGAGGCCTTCCTGCGCGGCCGCCTGGGCGTGCGGGCGCCCATCACCCACCGCTGGGCGGCGTCCGTCTCGTACTCGGACTCGTGGCTGCCGCTGCTGGAAGAGGTGCGGCCGCGCACCTGGGCGCTGGGCGGCTACAGCGGCACCGGCAACGTGCTGGGCGCGCTGTGCGGCCGCGCGGCCGCATCGCTGGCGCTGGGCGGCCGCGCCGAGCTGGCGGAGCTGCTGGCCGCCGCGGCGGAGCACGCGGCCGCGCGCCGCGCCTGACATCCCATCATCCGGACGAGCCCCACGTGCTGACCTCGCTGCACCGCCCCCGCTCCGCGGGCGAGATCCTGGACGCCGCCTTCCAGCTCTACCGCGCGCACTGGCCGTCGCTGTCGGTGGCCACCAAGCGTCGGCGACATCCTGAACGCGTACACGGGCCTTGACCCCGCCGGTGAGA
>DASTLD010000059.1:0-4030 GCA_035715345.1 Longimicrobium sp. | reverse complement strand
GCGTGAGTGCGTGAGTGCGTGAGTGCGTGAGTGCGTGAGTGCGAGTGCGGGCTCCCGATTGTCATTCTGAGGGAGCGCCGCGCCAACGCCGACGAATGCACGAACCTTCGGCGCGACCGAAGAATCTTGCGTGCCCGCGAGGAGGAGTCGCGTCGCGCGCGAGGCATGCCCCACGGCCGCAGGCAGGATACGTGTCGTGCGCACGGCGGCCGCGAGGAGGAGTGGAATCGCGCGCGAGAGGGCCCGCGCCCGCGAGCAGAATTCGCGTCGTGCGCACGGCACCGGCGAGAGTCGCGCGCGCGGCGGGGCCCGCACCCACACCAAAGCATTCGTGTCGTGGCACGGCGGCCGTGCGGAGGAATGGTATCGTGCGCGAGGCACGCGCCTGCGCCGCCCGGCGAATGAATTCGCGGCTGGGAAAACGTGATGTCGGCCTGCGCCGACGGCATTCGTGCAGAACGAGGGTCCGGCGCATTACGCAGAGAATCGTGGGGCGATGCTGATCGACGGGTGGATGGGCGAGTACGATTTCTCGGAGCGCCACGCCCTGCGCATCGCCGCGACACCCGAGCGCGTGTACGCCGCCGCGCGGGCGATGGACTTCCGTGGGTCGTGGGTGATCCGGACGCTCTTTGCGCTCCGGGCGGTGCCGGCGCTGTTCACGCGCGCGGGCAGGCGCCGGGAAGGCGAGGGCGGCAGCCCGCTCGCCACCACCGGAGACGGGCTGCTGCGCGCGGGCGGGTTCGTGCTGCTGGAGGAGCAGCCAGGCCGCGAGGTCGTGCTGGGGCTGGTGGGCAGGTTCTGGAAGGCGAGCGGGTGCCTGGTGCCGGTTACGCCGGACGGGTTCCGTGCTTTCGACCGGCCTGGATACACGATGGCGGCGTGGAACTTTACCGTCGCGCCGGAGGGGGATGGCAGCGTTCTCGCGACGGAGACGCGCGTGCGCTGCACCGACGCCGCTGCGCGCCGGCGCTTCCGCCCCTACTGGACCCTGATCCGCCCGTTCAGCGGCCTGATCCGCATGGAGATTCTCCGCTCCGTCCGCCGCGCCGCGAGGGCCGCGTGAACCGCGTCTGCGTGTTCTGCGGCTCCAGCCCCGGCGCGCGGGAGTCGTACGCCGAGGCCGCGCGCGCGATGGGCCGCGCGCTGGTGGAGCGCGGGCTGGGGTTGGTGTACGGCGGCGGCCGCGTGGGGCTGATGGGCATCGTGGCGGACACGGTGCTGGAGGCCGGCGGCAGCGTGGTGGGCGTCATCCCGCACGCGCTGATGGCGCGCGAGGTGGGGCACCGCGGGCTCACGGAGCTGCGCATCGTGCACTCCATGCACGAGCGCAAGGCGCTGATGGCGGACCTGGCGGACGGGTTCGTGGCGCTGCCCGGCGGCTTCGGCACCTTCGAGGAGTTCTGCGAGGTGCTGACCTGGTCGCAGCTCGGCATCCACCCCAAGCCGTGCGCGCTGCTGAACGTGGACGGCTACTACGACGCGCTGCTGGTGCTGTTCGAGCACGCGGAGCGCGAGGGCTTCGTGCGCCCCGCGCACCGGGCGATGGTGCTGACGGAGACCGATCCGGGGCGCCTGCTGGAGCGCATGGACGCGTTCCTCGCGCCCGTGACCAGCAAGTGGATCGTGCCGGACCAGCGCTGAGAGCGTTGGACGCGGCCCCGCCGCCCCTTATCTTCTCCCGCATGGACCTTCCGTTTTCGCCTTCCGGCCCGGCCGCCGCGCTCGGGCTGGCCGGCTGGCTGCCGGTGCTGATGCTGGTGGTTGCCCTGCTGATGTTCGGCGTGGAGCTGTTCGTCCTGCCCGGCTTCGGTGTGGCGGGCGTCACCGGGCTCGTTACCCTGGTGGCCGCGGCGGTCATGGTGGCGCTGGGCGCGTCCGTGGCGCCGGTGGACATCGCCATCGCCCTGACCGCCGTCATCTCCAGCGTGACGCTGATCGGCGTGGGCATCTGGGCGTTCGGGTCCAGGCTCGGCGCGGGGCACCCGCTGTTCGGCGGGCGGCTGCGGCGCGAGGAGGGCTACATCGCCGCGCTGCCCCGGCCGGAGCTGGAGGGCACCGACGGCGTGGCGCTCACGGACCTGCGCCCCGCCGGCACCGCGGACTTCGCCGGCGAGCGGATGGACGTGGTCAGCGAGGCGGGGTGGATCACCGCCGGCACGCCCGTGCGCATCCTGCGCTCCGAGGGCTACCGCCACGTGGTGCGCGCGCTCCCGCTGCCTCCCCCCGCGGAGGAGCCCGCCGCCCCGCCGCCGGCGCCGCCGGAGACGGCCGGGCAGGAGCCGTAGCAGCTCGCAACTTCTTTCGCCGCACGCCCGTACACGTCCCCCCGCCGGCGTCGGCCATCACCCCTCTCGCAACCGGACACACGGCCATGGATCCCGCGACCTCGACCATCTTCTTCATCATCCTGGCCTTCTTCGGCCTGATGATCTTCCTGCGCTTCATCCCCATCGGCCTGTGGATCCAGGCCGTGTCGTCGGGCGTGTACGTGGGGCTCACGCGGCTGTTCGCCATGCGGCTGCGGCGCGTCAACCCGGCGCGCATCGTCCACCCGCTGATCACGGCCCACAAGGCGGACCTGCCGCTGGGCGTGGGGCAGCTGGAGGCGCACTACCTGGCGGGCGGCAACGTGGAGCGCGTGGTGCAGGCGCTGATCGCGGCGCAGAAGGCGGGCATCGTGCTCAACTTCCAGCAGGCCACCGCCATCGACCTGGCCGGCCGCAACGTGCTGGAGGCGGTGCAGACGTCGGTGAACCCCAAGGTGATCTCGACGCCGCGCGTGGCGGCCATGGCCAAGGACGGCATCCAGCTCATCGCCATCGCGCGCGTGACGGTGCGCGCCAACATCAACCGCCTGGTGGGCGGCGCGGGCGAGGAGACCATCCTGGCGCGCGTGGGCGAGGGCATCGTCTCCACCATCGGCTCCGCGGCCAGCCACAAGGCGGTGCTGGAGAACCCGGACAACATCTCCAAGACGGTGCTGGCCAAGGGGCTGGACGCGGGCACGGCGTTCGAGATCCTGTCCATCGACATCGCGTACGTGGACGTGGGCAAGAACATCGGCGCGGAGCTGCAGACGGACCAGGCGGAGGCGGACAAGCGGATCGCGCAGGCCAAGGCGGAGGAGCGCCGGGCGATGGCGGTGGCGCTGGAGCACGAGAACCGCGCGCGGGTGGAAGAGGCGCGCGCCCGCGTGGTGGAGGCGGAGGCGCAGGTGCCGCTGGCCATCTCCGAGGCGTTCCGGATGGGCAACCTGGGGGTGATGGACTACGCCCGGTACCAGAACGTGCAGAGCGACACCTCCATGCGGCGCGCGCTGTCCAGCGGCGCGCCGAGCGGCGCCAGCGACGGGCAGGGTCCCCAGCGCTCCGGCCAGGGCTGAGCCCGATGGAGACGCTGTTCATCCTCTGGATCCTGGCCATCGTCTTCCTGCCCGCGCTGCTGCGGCGGTTCAAGCAGCAGCAGGGCGGGAGGGGCGGCGCGCTGGGAGACCCGGGGAGCCGCGCGCCGCGCGGGCACACGTACCAGGAGCACCGGCGCGCGCTGCCCGCGGGCGCGGCGCACCCGGAGCCGGACAGCGCGTTCGCCGTCTTCCACTGGGAGGCGGACGCGCACGACAGCGACCGCGACGAGGTGGCCACCGACGCGGAGCTGAACCTGGACGAGGTGACGCGGGTCGTCTCACGCGAGGACGCGCTGGTGAGCGAGACGGCGCTGGCGGTGGCGGAGCCGCGGGCGCTCACGGACGCGTCGGCCACGCTGGAGCACGAGGTGGACTGGGAGGTGGAGCACGAGCGCTTCCACAAGCGGTACGTGGACGCGCGCGCCGCGGCCGCGCCGCCCATCCACACGCTGCTCGGCGACCTGCGCGACGACCCCCACGCCCTGCGCCGCGCCATCCTGCTGGCGGAGGTGCTGGGGCCGCCGGTGGGGGACAGGTAAGGGCGGGATCGCAAGCGGCTTTTCGCCGACGAAGCGGAGTGCCTCCGGAGGGCGGAGGCCCCCTCCCCGCTCGTTCCTCGCTGCC
>DASTLD010000058.1:0-12540 GCA_035715345.1 Longimicrobium sp. | reverse complement strand
TGCGCCCGGAGCAGGCGCGCGACTACCGGATGGACCCCGCCCAGCGCAGCCGGCTGGTGGGCGGCCGACTGCGCCGCGTGCCCGCCGCCAGCGGGGGCGCCGTGGGGCAGCCCACGCTCGCGACCGCGGACAAGGGGCGGCGCATCTACGAGCACATCCTCCAGAAGATCCGCCTAAAGGTATTCATCGCGCCGCCCGCGGACGAGGACGACGCGTGAGCGGACGCGCCATCCACCGGACCCCGCACCCCCGCGGCGGGGTACGCAGGCCCGAACCGCCGCCCGGCCCCGGCCGCCGCGGCCCGAACTCGGAAGGACGCATGAAGACGATTGGCAGGCTGGCTTTGCTGACGCTCCCGCTCGCGCTGGCCGCCCCCGCGGCGGCGCAGCGGGTGGACGCCGGCACCTTCCGCGTGACGGTGGAGGGGCAGGACGTGGGCACCGAGGAGTTCACCATCGAGCAGACGGGCAGCGGCTCCGGCAGCGAGGTGACGGCGGTGGGCCGCGTGACGCTGCGGCTGGACGAGGGCACGCTGGACCTGTCGCCGCGGCTGCTGGCGCGGGGCGTGGGCGCCGCGCCGGTGGAGTACCAGGTGGACGTGGGCGGCACCTCGCCGCGCAAGATCGTGGGCACGGTGGGCGGCGGCCGCTTCAGCGCCAAGATCGTGACGCCCACGGGCGAGCAGCTGCGCGAGTACGTGGCCAGCTCCGGCGCGGTGGTGCTCGACGAGGGCATTGCGCACCACTACTACTTCCTGGCGCAGCGCACGCACTCCGGACGCGTCCCCGTCATCATCCCCCGCGAGAACCGGCAGGTGATGGCCACGGTGACCAGCCGCGGCGAGGAGTCCACGGCGGTCAACGGCGCCACGGCCACGCTCTTCCACCTGGTGGTGCAGCCCGCCGGCGGCGACGAGCACCACGTGTGGGTGGACGCGCTCAACCGCGTGGTCAAGGTCGAGGTCCCCGCCCGGCGCTACCTTGCCGTGCGGACCCAGGTTCCCCGCTGAACGGCGGGCGATCCACCTCGCGCCAGTATCACGAATTTTCTTGCCTCGGCCGTTCCACGCGATTATGAGTGGAACGGCCGTCTTCTCATCCGCCGAAGCTCGTTCCACGGCACCCCTTCCATACAGAGCGCCATGATGTATCTGACACGCGCCGCGATCGTGTTGGGAAGCATCCCGCAGATTGCTTCGGCGCAAACGCTGGTTCATACCCACATGCGGCCGGTGCATCCGGACAGCGTCGTTGTCGCGTTTTTCGCCGACGGGAGTGTAAAGAACGCGATCGACAACGAGGATCTCACCCGTCCCACGGGCGCTGTCGGGCTCGCACTGGCAACGTCCCGCCACGACATCACCGTCCTGATGAACGTGGCATCTTCAAACGAGCCACAGCGGCATTCGTTCGGCTCCAGCTTGCTCGTCCCTGCGGTTGGAACCGGCAGCGGTGTCAGCGCCGCGCTCATGGACGTGCGCATCCCCGACGGCCTGGGCCAGCTCACGAAGGACGCACTCCCGCGATTCCTGAACAGGATCGACCTTCACATCTACGGCAGCCTCTCCTCAACGAAGTGGGCCCTGGATCCCTACTACATCGATGGCGCGGCTGATGCCCCCACGGAAACGACCGACGACGATTCCGTGGTCTCGGTAGCGACGGTCGGCGTCGGTCTGCTGATGTACAGAGACTTCCTCCATCAGGTCGTCGGCGACAATTCGATCTCGGTTGGTGGAGAAGTGGGATTCGCTTACCGGCGCCTGTTCGGCGACATCGCCACCCAGGAGGAAAACGCATTCAAAAAGGCCGCCCTCCGCACACCTGACGAGAAATTCTATGGGTTCGAGCTCGGAATCTATCTACAGGTGAGCAGCGTGAAGGCCGGTGCGGCGTACTACTTTTTCGACAACACGGCGGACGTGCCCGGACTCTCGGACGGTCAGGTGGTGGTGGCGCTCAGTGCCCAGGCGGATGTGTTCACATCCACCGCGGTCCGGCGTCGGTCACGTCGTGAAGCCCGATAGCACCCGAGCAGCGGCATCCGTCTCAAAGTCGGGCATCAGAGCCCGTCCCCTCCGTGATTATTGGTCATTTCGGCACGTCCAGGTGGGGATTAGATTGGACAGCGCGCCCTCCCGGCGGCGCTATTCTTCGGCGAAGAATCACCTTCATCAGCGGAAGGACGCTTCATGAAGAGCCCGCGGCGGATCGACCTCACGCCCGAGATGGTGGCAAAGCACAACCTGAGCACCGACCCGCCGCCGCCGGACTCGCTTTTCTGGACCATGTGGAACGCGTGCACCGGGATTGCCCGGGAGGCACTGCAGACCCCGTTCATCCAGGGGATCAAGGCCGGCACCCTGAGCCCGGTGGCGTACGGCGGCTTCAACGTGAACGACGCGTGGTACTGCTTCAACGGCGCGCCGGACTACCGCGCCGCGGCGGAACGCGCCACGCACCCGGCGCTCCGGGCGTTCCTGACCATCAAGGCCGGGAGCTACGAGAAGTACAACGCCACCTTTCCCCAGACCTGGCGAGTCAAGGACGGCGCCAGCATCATCCCGTACGAGGTCTGCCGGCGGTACTCGGAGTTCGAGTCGGCGGTGGCGCGCGAGCAGGACCCGGTGTACGCCGTCGTGGTCATGCTGCCGTGCGAGTACCTGTGGGCGTGGCTGGGCGCCCAGCTCGCGCCGCCCGCGCCGGGCAACCTGTACGCCTCGTGGATCACGGACAACCAGTCGGCGCACGGCCCGTACGCCATGGGCAACTTCCTCGCGGAGTACGAGGCCGCGTACCCCGGCTCCGTCGACACGCGCAAGGCGACCGACATCTACCGCAGGGCCATGACGTTCGAGAAGGAGAACTTCGCCGCCGCCACCGCCGTCGCCGCTTCCGGCTCCTGAGCGGAACAGAATCACGCAGAGGGGAACGGAGAGGCTGGACAGAGAGGACGCAGAGGAACCGATGGGATTTCCTCCGCGTCCTCGCTTTTGAACCTCCGCGCCCTCTGCGTGATTTTTCCCCTTCTGGAAACGATGCGGCCGAATTAGATTGGGGACCGCTGTCGAATCCGTCTTCAATCCCACGCAAACCGAACCTCCAGCGCGCCGCGGGACTCTTGATCCGCGGCGATGAAACCCGCCGTTGACGGGCGCCGTACGGGCGCCCGCCGGCGGCCCGTCCGCCGTTCCAATCGGCACCCCGACCGACCCAAAACTCGACCCATGTCGATCTCTCCCCTCCGCCGCCGCGCGGGCGCCCTGGCGCTCCTGGCGGCCGCGGCGCTGGCCCCGGCCGCCGCCGCGCAGACCACGCAGGGCCTGACGCTGGAAGAGGCCCTTCGCCAGGCCCGCGGCCAGAACCCCGACAGGCAGGCCCAGCGCAACGACGCCGAGGCCGCGCAGTACGCGGTGCGCCAGGCCCGCGCGGACTTCCTGCCCAGCGCGGACGCCAGCGCCAGCTTCGGCTACACCGCGCCCGGCGTGCAGCGCTTCGGCAGCGAGGTGTTCGGCCGCAAGCCGGAGTACTACTCGTCCGGCTGGGACGTGTCGCTGAGCTACCAGCTCAGCCGCGCCAAGCTGCTCCAGCCCCGCATTGCGCGGGCGGAGGCGGAGGCCACCGACCGCCGCATCGAGGGATACGAGGCCACGCTCACCAGCCAGGTGGCCCAGCAGTACCTGACCGCGCTGCAGGCCGCCGAGCAGGTGGCCCAGGGCCAGCGTGAGGTGGACCGCACCCGCGAGCACGAGCGCCTGGCGCAGGCCCGCTTCGAGGTGGGCACCGGCACGCAGCTCGACATCCGCCGCGCGCAGGTGGAGCGCGGCCGCGCGGAGGTGGCGCTGCTGCAGCACCAGGGCACGTACGGCACCGAGGTGCTGCGCCTGGGGCAGCTCATGGGCACCACCCTGTCCCCCGAGACGCCGCTCACCAGCCGCTTCGAGCTGTTCGAGCCCACCTGGAGCGCCGACGAGCTGGTGCGGCAGGCGCTGGAGGGCAACCCCGACCTGGTCGCCGCGCGCGCCACGCAGGGGGCGGCGCGCACGCGGGTGCGGGCGGCCCGCTCCGCCTACCTGCCCACGCTCAGCTTCCGCGTGGGCCTGTCCGGCTACGTGTACAGCGCCGGCAGCGTGGACCCGCTGGTCCAGAGCCAGCTCCAGCAGATGGCCGGCGCCTTTGCCGGGTGCCAGGAGCAGAACCAGGTCTACTCCGCGCTGGACCTGCCCACGCAGGACTGCGCGCTGCTCAACCCCGACGACCCCGCCGTGCGCGCCCAGGTGCGCCGCAACGCGGAGGCGTCCAACCCCAGCTTCCCGTTCGGCTACGAGCGCCAGCCGCTCAACGCGGGGATGACCATCTCCCTGCCGCTCTTCGACGGGCTGCAGCGCGAACGCCGCATGGAAGAGGCGCGCGTGCAGGCCGGCGACGCCGAGCTGCGCGTCCGCGCAGAGGAGCTCGAGCTCTCCACCGGGATCCGCACCGGCCTGCTGGCGCTCCAGACCGCCTACCACAGCGCCCGGCTGCAGCGCCAGGTGGCGGAGAACGCCGCCGAGGAGCTGCGCATGGCCCGCGAGCGCTACCGCCTGGGCAGCGCCAGCAGCCTGGAGGTGACGGACGCGCAGACCCGCCTGGCTGAGGCGGAGCGCGCCACCATCGACGCCGTGTACACGTTCCACAAGTCGCTGGCCGCGCTGGAGGCGCTGGTCGGCCGCCGGCTCCGCTGATCCGTAGATACGCAGTCCCACGCAGGGGAACCCCAGGAAGATAGAGCCATGTCCAGGAAGAAGAAGAGCGCCATCGTGGTGGGTGCCGTCGCCGTGGTGCTGGCCGGCGCGGCGCTCACCATGCGCGGCGGCGGCGAGGAGGGCGTGGAGGTGCGCACCGAGACCGTGGGCCGCCGCGACCTGGTGGCCCTGGTGCAGGCCAGCGGAAAGATCCAGCCCAAGCGCAAGGTCGACATCTCCGCCGACATCTCCGGCCGCGTGGTGCAGGTGGCCGTGGAGGAGGGGCAGTGGGTGGACCGCGGCGCGCTGCTGATCCGCATCGACCCCACCGCCTACGCCGCGGCCGTGCGCCGCGCGCAGGCCAGCGTGCAGCAGGCGCAGGCCCGCACCGCGCAGGCCCGCGCGCAGCTGCTCAAGGCGCAGAGCGACGTGCGCCGCACGGAGGCGCTGGCCCAGCGCAACGAGCTGGTCTCCGCCGCGGACGTGGAGAACGCGCGCACCCAGGCGGAGGTGGCCAGCGCCGAGCACGACGCCGCCCGCTTCGCGGTGGGCCAGGCGCAGGCGGCGCTCAGCGAGGCGCGCGACCAGCTCTCCAAGACCACCATCGTGGCGCCCATGAGCGGCCGCGTGACCCGCCTGAACATCGAGGAGGGCGAGACCGCCGTGGTGGGGACGATGAACAACCCCGGCTCGCTGCTGCTGACCGTGGCGGACCTGTCGGTGATGGAGGCCATGGTGGAGGTGGACGAGACCGACGTCCCCGGGCTGACGCTGGGCGACAGCGCCGCCGTGCGGGTGGACGCCTTTCCCAACCAGATCTTTCCGGGGCGCGTGACGCGCATCGGCAACAGCTCCATCCAGCTCGGCGGCGGGCAGGGCGCGGAGCGGCAGTCCGTGGACTACGAGGTGGTCATCACCCTGGACAACCCGCCGGCGGAGCTGCGGCCGGACCTTTCCGCCACCGCGGAGATCGTCACCGAGACGCGCCGCAACACGCTGGCGGTGCCGGTGCTCTCCGTCGTCATCCGCGACCGCGAGGGCAAGCGCTTCAAGGCCGACGAGGACGAGGAGGAGAAGGGCGTCACCAACGAGCGCCGGCAGCAGCGCACCGCGCAGGACGAGGAGGTCGAGGGCGTGTACGTGGTGCAGGGCGGCAAGGCCGTCTGGCGCCCGGTCAGGGTGGGCATTGCCGGCGACCGCTACTTCGAGGTGACGTCCGGCCTCAAGGGCGGCGAGACGGTGGTCAGCGGCAGCTACCAGGCCGTGCGCGACCTGGAGCACGACGCGGCGGTCACCGTGCCCGCCGCGGACAGCGCCGCGGCCAAGGGCGGGCGGAGGCGGGGATGACCCCCCCCATCATCCTGGCGCGCGGGCTGGAGAAGCACTACGACCTGGGCGCGGAGACGGTGCGCGCGCTGCGGGGCGTGGACCTCGAGATCCACCGCAACGAGTACGTGGCCATCATGGGCCCCTCCGGCTCCGGCAAGTCCACCTTTATGAACCTGATCGGGTGCCTGGACACGCCCAGCGGCGGGGAGTACGTCCTGAACGGGCACCCGGTGGCGGGGATGAGCGACAACGAGCTGGCGCGGGTGCGCAACCGCGAGATCGGCTTCGTGTTCCAGACCTTCAACCTGCTGCCCCGCTCCACCGCGCTGGAGAACGTGGAGCTGCCGCTGGTCTACGCCGGCCTGGGCAAGGGCGAGCGCAGGCGGCGCGCGCGCGAGGCGCTGGAGCACGTGGGGCTGGGCGACCGCATGGACCACCGCCCCAACCAGCTCTCCGGCGGCCAGCGGCAGCGCGTGGCCATCGCCCGCGCGCTGGTGACCAGGCCTTCGATCATCCTGGCGGACGAGCCCACGGGCAACCTGGACTCCGTCACGTCGGAGGAGATCATGGGCCTGTTCGCGCGGCTGCACGACGAGGGGCAGACCATCATCATGGTCACGCACGAGCCCGACATCGCCAGCCACGCGGAGCGGGTGGTGACGCTGCGCGACGGCCGCATCGAGAGCGACCGCCGCCAGACGCCGGTGGCGCCGGGCGTGGAGTGGGGCCACCTTCCCGCCGCCGCGGAGGCCTGAGCCATGGGCGGCCGCGAGGCGGTGCGCATCGCGCTGCAGAACATCCGCGCCAACAAGCTGCGCGCCTTCTTCACCGTGCTGGGCACGGTGGTGGGCGTCACCTTCCTGATCGCGGTCATCACCCTGCTCAAGGGGATGGACGCGTACATGAAGGAGGAGTTCGCCGGGCGCATCTACGGGCACAACACGGTGCTGGTGCGGCGGGTGCCGGAGATGAGCTCGGAGCCGGTGACGGAGGCCACCTGGCGCGAGTGGATGCGGCGCCCCCTGTGGACGCACGAGGACGCGGAGTGGCTGGCGGCCAACGTCCGCACGCCCGGCATGCTGGCCTACGCCTACGACGAGACCGGGCGCGTCAGCGACGGCCGGGGCCGCGAGGTGTCGGGCGTGCGCGTGGTGGGCGGCTCCGCCAACTGGTTCGCCATCCGCGACCTGGAGTTCGAGGCGGGCCGCCCCTTCTCCCGGCACGAGGCGGACCGGGGGGTGGCGGTGGTGGTGCTGGGCCGCGACGTGGCGGACCCGCTCTTTCCCGGGCGCAATCCGGTGGGGCAGACCGTCCGCATCCACGGCTTTCCCTACCGCGTGGTGGGGGTGATGGAGAAGCAGGGCACGCTCTTCGGCATGTCCATGGACCGCGTGGCCATCGTGCCCATCAAGGGGCCGGCCAACGGGGCGCTCTTCGCCTACAACTCGGTGGAGGACATCTCCTTCAAGGTGCCGGAGACGCCGCTGATGGAGGAGGCGCAGTCCGAGCTGATCGGGCTGGGCCGCACGCTGCGCGGCCTGCGCCCGGCGGAGGAGAACAACTTCTCCGTGGAGACGGCGGAGAGCTCGCTCGGCTTCTGGAACCGCGTCGCCGGCTTCATGCTGATGGCGCTCCCCGCGCTGGTGAGCATCTCGCTGCTGGTGGGCGCGGTGGTCATCATGAACATCATGCTGGTGTCCGTCAGCCAGCGCACGCGGGAGATCGGCATCCGCAAGTCGCTGGGCGCGCGGCGCAAGGACGTGCTCATGCAGTTCATGATCGAGGCGGGCACGCTCTCCGGCGTGGGCGGGCTGGTGGGCATCGGCCTGGGCATCGGTCTGGCGCAGCTGGTGACGGCCATCTCGCCGCTGCCGGCGCGCGTCTCCGGCGGGGCCATCGCCCTGGCCATCTTCCTGGGCATCGGCGTGGGGCTGGCGGCCGGCGTGTACCCCGCGTGGCGGGCGTCGCGGCTGGACCCCATCGTGGCCCTGCGGTCGGAATAGGAGGCGCGCCATGAACCTGACCTCGGTCAAGGAGGGCGTGACCATCGCCCTGGACGCGCTGCGCAACAACAAGGTCCGCTCGGGGCTCACCATCCTGGGCATCGTCATCGGCGTGGCCACGGTGATGAGCATGGCGGCCGCCATCACCGGCTTCCGCGGCTCCATGCTGGAGGGGCTGCAGTCCATGGGGCCCAAGAACTTCATCGTCAACCGCTTCGACCAGACGCAGATCGTGCTGGTGGACGACGAGGAGAACGCGCCGTGGGCGGGCAAGCCGGCCATCACCTTCCGCGAGGCGGCGCTCATCGAGCAGCTGCCGTCGGTGCGCACGGTGGTCACGGCCATCGACCACCAGGGCTCGGTCAAGTACCGCTCTCGCCGGGTGGACGACGCCTTCCTGATGGGGCGCGGCCCGGAGTGGACGGAGTACTCCAGCGGCGACTTCCTGGAGGGCCGCAACTTCCTGCCCACCGACGAGAGCCGCTCGTCGCCGGTGATCGTGATCTCCGACGGGCTGGCGGAGGCGCTCTTCCAGAACACCCGCGCCACGGGCAAGGCGGTGCGCGTGCGGGGCGAGCAGTTCACCGTGGTGGGCGTCTACAAGCAGACGGAGAACCTCTTCTCCGGCGCGTTCCGCAACTGGGCGGTCGTGCCGACCACCACCGCCTTCAAGCGGCTGGGCGCGGACCGCGACTGGATGAGCCTGCTGGTGGTGCCCGCCACGACCTCCACGCAGGCGGAGGCCATGGACGACGTCGCCGCCTCGCTGCGCCTGGCGCGGGGCCTGCGCCCGGGCCAGGAGAACGACTTCGCGCTGGTGCGCCAGGAGCAGTTCCTGGAGCTGTTCAACCGCCTGACCGCGGTGTTCTTCCTGGTGATGCTGGTGCTGGCGGGCATCGGGCTGCTGGTGGGCGGCGTGGGCGTGGTGGGGATCATGATGATCTCCGTGACCGAGCGCACGCGCGAGATCGGCGTGCGCAAGGCGCTGGGCGCCACGCCGCGCGAGATCCTGTGGCAGTTCCTGGTGGAGTCCATGACGGTGACGGTGATCGGCGCCGCGATCGGCCTGCTGATCGCGATGGGCTTCGCCGCCTTCCTGAGCGCGGCGACGCCCGTGCCGGCGGCGATCCCCGTGTGGGCCATCGTCACCTCGATCCTGGTCGCCGCGATCGGGGGGATGGGGTTCGGCCTTTATCCCGCGTTCCGCGCCGCGCGGCTGGACCCGGTGGAGGCGCTGCGGTACGAGTAGGAACTGCAGGTTACAGGTTACAGGGGACAGGTTACAGCCTGCGTTCGCGTCCCCGGCCTCCGTGCGTTGCGCGGGCGGCCGGGGACGCGGCATTTTGGGCGCGTTGCGTCACCGGCGGTCCCCACCACGGAGCAATCCTGCATTGACGGACGATACGAACGCGCTGGCCCCGGCGGTGGACCTGCTGTGCATCGCGGCGCACCGCGACGACGCGGAGCTGCTGTGCGGCGGCACGCTGGCGCGCGCGGCGGCGCAGGGATACCGCACGGGCATCCTGGACCTGACGGCCGGGGAGATGGGGACGGAGGGCAGCGCGGACCTGCGCGGCCGGGAGGCGGACGCGGCGGCGCGCGTGCTGGGGGTCACGGCGCGGCGCAACGCGGGGCTGCCCGACGCGGCGCTGGAGAACACGCCGGCCACGCGGCGCGTCGTGGCGGGCTTCATCCGCGCGTTCCGGCCGCGCGTGGTCATCATTCCCTTCATGAACGGGCGCCACCCGGACCACCGCATCTCGTCGCAGCTCGCCTACGACGCGTGCTTCCTGGCCGGCCTGGGCAAGCTCGACGCGCCCGGCGCTCCCCATCGCCCGCACAAGATCCTGTACGCCCTGACCTACCGCGAGGACCCGGTCAAGCCGAGCTTCGTGGTGGACATCACGGACTTCATCGAGACCAAGATGCAGGCGGTGGCGTGCTACGGGTCGCAGTTCGAGGGCAAGACCTGGGCGGGCGAGGTCTACCCCGGCGGCGACCGCCCGCTCTACGACCAGGTGCGCATGCACGCCGCCCGCTACGGCTCGCTGATCCGCAAGGCGTACGGCGAACCGTTCTACGTGGCCGAGACGCTGGAGATCGATGACGTCGTCGCGTTGCCGGTGCGCAGCATCTGAACCGCGGGACTCACGCAGAGACGCAGAGAACGCAGAGAACTACGGGGAGCGCTCCGCAGAGACGGCGGACGCGACGGGGCTGCGGGCGTCTTCCCAATGAGACGAGCCCGCAGCACTCGGGCAAGATTCTTCGGTCGCGCCCGAGGGGTGGCGCGAGGGCAGAAGCCGGCGCGGCGCTCCCTCAGAATGACAACCCTGGGCGCCGCTGATGAAAAAAAGCCCTCCCCGAAGTTGGGGGAGGGTTTGGGAGGGGGCCTCTGCGCATGCGCCGACGCTCGCCTCTACGCCGCCTCCTCCACGTTGCAGTGGACCTCGATCAGGAGGCGGCGCCAGCTGGGGACGTCGCCGCCGCGGACCTTGACGGCGACGGCGGTGGCGGTGCCGCCGCGCAGCAGCCACGGCGCCAGCCAGCGGTTGATCTCCGGCGGCAGGTGCCCCAGCGGCTCCCCGCCGGCCCGGTGCACCCACACCTCCGGGTCGTCCTCCATCGGCGGGTCCGGGATCAGCACCAGCGTGTCGCCCTCCGCGATGGCGGCCACCTGCGCGGCGCGCTCGCCGAACACGGTGCCGTGCACGGTGGTACGGAACGTGGGCGGCTGGTCCTCGGGGAGCGGTGGAATCATGAGGGCTGCGGCAGGTCGGTAGCGACGAGGGCGCAATGTAGTGCCGTCGCCGCATCCGCTCAACCCTGACACGATCTCGGCCGGTCGGCCGCAACGACATACATCGCCAGCACTTAGCGCGCACGATCTCACATCGCGTCAAATGGCCGATCCCGTCTACCTCGACTACGCCGCCACCACCCCCGTCCGTCCGGAGGTGGTTGACGCCATGCTCCCCGTCCTGCGCGGGCACTGGGGCAACCCGTCCAGCATCCACCGCTTCGGGCGACTTGCCCGCGCGGCGCTCGACGACGCGCGGGCGCGGCTGGCCGCGGTCATCGGCGCGAGCGCGCCGGAGATCGTGTTCACGCGCGCGGGGACGGAGGCGGACAACCTGGCCCTGCTCGGCCGCGCCCGCGTCGCGTCCGGCGGCATCGCCGTCTCCGCGGTCGAGCACAAGGCCGTCCTGACCACCGCCAAGTTGATCGCGAAGGAAGGCGCGCGGCTCACGCTGATCCCCGTCGACCCCGCCGGGCGCGTCCGCATGGACGAGGTGCGCCGCATCGTGGAGGAAGAGCGGCCCGCGATGGTGTCGGTGATGTGGGCCAGCAACGAGATCGGCGTGCTGCAGCCGGTGGGGGAGATCGCGGCGATCTGCCATGACGCGGGCGTTACCTTCCACTCCGACGCGGTGCAGGCGCTGGGCAAGGTGCCGGTGCGGGTGGACCGCGTGGCGGCGGACCTGGTGGCGTTCAGCGCGCACAAGCTGGGCGGACCCAAGGGCATCGGTGCGCTGTTCGTGCGGCGCGGCACGCAGGTGGCGCCGCTGATCCACGGCGGCGGGCAGGAGCGCGGGCTGCGGCCGGGCACGGAGGACGTGGCCGGCGCGGTGGCGTTCGCGGTGGCGGCGGAGCTGGCGGATGCGGAGCGCGAGCAGACGATGCGGCGCCTCGTGGGGTTGCGCGACCGGCTGGAGGCGGGGCTGCGCGAGCGGGTGCCGGGGCTGCTGGTGAACGGCGCGGACGCCGATCGCCTGCCGACCATCTCCAACGTCTCCATTCCCGGCGCGGACTCGGAGATGCTGCTGGCGGCGATGGACCTGGAGGGCATCGCCGTCTCGTCCGGCTCCGCGTGCAGCAGCGGCGCGGTGGAGCCCTCGCACGTCCTGACCGCGATGGGCCTGCCGCCGGAGACCGCCGGCCCCTCCGTGCGCTTCTCCCTCTGGCGCGACTCCACCGACGCGGACGTGGACCGCGTGCTGGAGG
This sequence comes from Longimicrobium sp., assembly GCA_035715345.1. GTDB lineage: Bacteria > Gemmatimonadota > Gemmatimonadetes > Longimicrobiales > Longimicrobiaceae > Longimicrobium. Next base: position 480 of record DASTLD010000058.1, on the reverse strand, counting down.
TGTTCCCGCGCGTTATCGAGCGCGTGCGGACGTGATAAAAAGGACTCACGCAGAGACGCAGAGGAACGCAGAGAACTGAAAAAGAAGGGGAGGACAGCCGGGCAGGCCGTCCTCCCTGTTTCATCTCCTCTTCTTTTCTCTGCGTCCTCTGCGTCTCTGCGTGAGGCGTCTTTTCACTCGTCGCGGTACGGGACCTCGATGACGAGGCCGTCGTAGGCCGCGACGACGTCGGGGAAGGCGGGGCGGGCCTCGCGCTCCAGGATGCGCGGGTCGTCGGCGTAGCGCGGGGAGAAGTGTGTCAGCGCCAGGCGTAGCGCCCCGGCGTCGCGCGCCATCTCGGCGGCCTGGCGGGCGGTGGAGTGGCCGGTGGCGGCGGCGCGGTCCAGCTCGTCGTCCGCGAAGGTGGCCTCGTGGATCAGCAGGTCCGCCTGCCGCGCGATCTCGCGCGTGCCCGCGCAGGGGCGCGTGTCGCCGGTGTAG
>DASTLD010000057.1:0-4659 GCA_035715345.1 Longimicrobium sp. | reverse complement strand
GTGAGCGCCACTCCGCAGCAGGTGCGCCAGTGGAGCGACGACGTGGCGGCCAACCCCGCCAGCCTGTCGTTCCTGCCGCTGGCGCGCGCCTACCGCGAGCAGGGCCGCCGCGACGCCGCGCTGCGGCTGTGCATCCGCGGCCTGGAGCGCCACCCGGACAACGTGGAGGCGCACCACCTGCTGGGCCTGCTGTACCGCGAGGGCGGCGAGGCGCTCAAGGCCTTCGACGAGTGGGACATCGCCCTGGCGCTGGCGCCGGAGCACCTGCCCAGCCGCCGCGAGATCGGCTTCCTGTGCGCCGAGCGCGGCGACTGGGGCCCCGCCATCCGCCACCTGGAGAAGGCCGCCGAGCAGGACCCCGACGACGCGCAGGCCCGCGCCGCGCTGGAGACGGCCATCACCCGCGCCAGCGCCCCCGCGGAGCTGCCACCCGAGCCGCCGGCTGCCGCCGCGGCAGAGCCCCGACCCTCCCCCGAAGTCGGGGGAGGGTGGGCGAGTGGTGCGAGCCCGGGTGGGGGCGCCGCCCCCGCGCCATCGCCCGCCGCGCTGGTCGAGACCGCGCCCGCCGCCGCGCCGCCGTCCGCCTTCGACGCCATCGCCGCCACCTTCGACGCGCTGTCGGCGGAGCGGGGCATCGTGGGCGGGGTGCTGCTGGACGACCAGGGCTTCGTGCTGGCCGGCCGCATCGAGGTGAACGGCACCGACCACGGGCCGGAGATCGCCGCCGTGCTGAGCGGCGCCAGCGGCGAGGCGGGGCGTGCGCTGCGGCACCTGGGTCTGGGGAGCTGGAAGGGCATCCTGGTGGAGACGCCGGAGGCCGTCATCCGCCTGGCCCCCGCCGGCGACGGAATGGTGGCGGTGGCCGCCCGGCGCGACGTGCCCACGGGCTGGGTGCTGCGCGTGGCCGGCCGGGCCCGCGAGGCCGCGTTGCGCTTCCTGGACGGAGGCGGCGCGTGAGCGCGTACGGCGAGCTGCTGGACCGGGTCAACCGCATTCCCGGGGTGCGCGGCAGCATGGTGGTGGCCGCGGACGACGGGCTGATCGTGGCGGAGGACCTGATGGTGGGCGTGCCCGGCCCCGCGGCCGCCGCCCTGGTCGCCAGCCTCTTTCGCCGCGCGCGCCGCTCCGTGCAGGCCGCGGACTTCGGCAGCGCCGCCTACCTGCAGGTGGAGGGCGACGGGGGCCTGCTCTTCGCCGCCGCGCCGCCGCAGCTGGGCGACGTGCTGCTGGTGGTGATCGCGGAGGGCTGGGTCAACGTGGGGATGGTGCGCCTGGAGGCCGCCCGGGTGGTCGAGGCGCTGGGATGAGGCGGGCGGACCTGGCGGAGTTCGTGGGCGCGCTGGCGGGCCCGGTGGACCGCTTTGCCCGCGAGGCCGGGCTGCGCCTGGTGCTGCTCATCAACGAGAGCGGCCAGGTACTGGCGCAGCGGGGGTTCGCGCGGGCGCTGGACGTGATGGGCGTGGCGGCGCTGGGGGCGGGCATCCACGCCAGCTCGCAGGCGCTGGCCACCATGCTGGGCGAGCCGCGCTTCAAGCACCTGCACCAGGGCGGCACGGCGGCGCAGGTGTTCATCGGCCCCTTCAGCACGCCGGCGGAGAACCTGATCGCCATCGGCGTGTTCGGGGACGACAGCTCCATCGGCCTGGTGCAGGTGTTCTTCTCGGACTTCACGCGGCAGGTGGCCGCGCTGCCCGGGTGGAGCATTCCGCGGCCCACGGCGGACGCGGCCGCGTTCGAGAAGGACCTGCAGGCCGGGCTCGAAACCACGTTCGGCGGCAAGCCCGCCTGAACCGGAAGAAGAACATGTCGCTGGTCAACTACAGCACCCGCGAGATCACGTCCAAGATCGTGTACTACGGTCCGGGGCGCAGCGGCAAGACCACCAACCTGCAGTACGTGCACTCGCAGGTGCCCGAGGACCGCCGCGGGCGCATGGTGTCGCTCGCCACGGAGACGGACCGCACGCTCTTCTTCGACTTCCTGCCGCTGGAGCTGGGCACCATCTCCGGCTTCCAGACGCGCTTTCAGCTCTACACGGTGCCGGGGCAGGTGTACTACGACGCCACCCGCAAGCTGGTGCTGCAGGGCGCGGACGGCGTGGTGTTCGTGGCGGACAGCCAGCGCGCGCAGATGCAGGAGAACGTGGAGAGCTTCCGCAACCTGCAGGTCAACCTGCTGGAGCAGGGGGTCGATCCCCGGACGATTCCCATCGTCCTCCAGTACAACAAGCGCGACCTGCCGGACGTGATGTCGGTCGAGGAGATGGACGACCTGCTCAACTACCGCGACCTGCCGCGCTTCGAGGCGCAGGCGCTGGGCGGGGTCGGCGTGTTCGACACGCTCAAGGGCATCAGCGAGCTGGTGCTGCGGCGGCTGTCGCAGCGCTTCGGGCGCACGGTCACGCCCGCGGGGGCCGGGTCCGGCGCGTAGGCCGCCCAACTGCATTTCACGCAGAGGACGCAGAGGTTCAACGGAGAGGACGCAGAGAACGGCAGGATCCATCGCAGGCTGTAACCTGTAACCTGTCCCCTGTAACCTGTCGTCCTGCTCGCGCCGCTTCCGCTCCATCGTTACCTTGCATGGCCTAACGCCATCGTTGATATGATCTTCGCGCCGGACCCGCGGTACACGTTCGAAACGTTCGTCGTCGGCCCTGGCAGCCGCATGGCGGCGGCCGCCGCGCGCCGTGCGGCGGAGTCCCCGCGCACCGTCTACAACCCCCTCTTCATCCACGGCGGCCCCTCCACCGGCAAGACCCACCTGCTCCAGGCCGTGGGCTCACTCGCGCTCTCGCTGCGCCCGGACAGCCGCGTCCTCTACCTGGCCGCCGACGCGCTGGTGGACCGCGTGTCCGCCGCCGTGGGCAACGGCACGCTGGCGCAGTTCCGCGACGAGCTGCTGGAGGCGGACCTGGTGCTGCTGGACCAGGTGCAGAACCTTGCCGGCAAGAGCCGCACGCAGGAGGAGCTGCTGGCCTTCTGGGACGAGCTGGAGGCGCGCGCCCAGGTGGTGCTGGCCGCGCAGGCGGCCACGCCGGAGCTGCCGGGCATCGACGGCGACCTGCGCACGCGGCTCACGCGCGGGCTGACGGTCGACCTGGCCGCCGCGGCGGACGACTCGCGGCTGGAGATCGCGCGGCGCGCGGCGGAGCAGCGGGGCATCGAGCTGGGCGCGGGGGCGGCGCAGGAGATCGCGCGCCTCCCCGTCGTCAACACCGCGGGGCTGATCGACGCGCTGGAGCGGGTGGGGGCGGCGCAGGCGGAGCGCGGCGCGCCGCTGGCCGCGGGCGAGATCGCCGACGTGGCCGCGCCGGAGCCGGACCGCGCGCCTTCCGCGGACGAGTTCAGCGCCTTCCTCAACGACATCGCCGCCACGGTCGAGGAGATCGTGGAGACCGCGCCGTGGCGCCGCCGCCTGGCGGAGGCCATCCTGCGCTGGGAAGGCGAGGGCATCCGCACCCGCCGCCTGGAGATCGCGCTGGAGGCGGACAGCGCGCCGGAGATGGAGGCGCTGCTGGAGGGGTTCGCGCACGACGTGGCCAAGCTGCGCGACATCCACCACGAGCTGCAGAAGATGGGCGCCGACAGCGCCCGCAGCCCCCTGCTCTCCGACCCCGACCGCGTGGGCGAGGCGGAGGCGCTGCTGGTCTCCGCCCGCGCCGCCGCGGAGCGCAAGGCCGAGGAGGCCGCCAAGGCCGCGCCGCAGGTGGACCGCTGGTACTTCAACGCCGAGAAGACGGCGCTGGGGTGGCTGGCGCTGGAGGACCGGGTGGTCGAGGAGCTGGGCTGATGGCGATCAAGGGAAACCTCAAGGAGGCCAGCCTTCCCGACGTGCTGCAGCTGCTGGCGATGGGGCAGAAGACCGGCTGCCTGTCGCTCACGGACCGCAGCAACTTCGGCTACATCTTCTTCGACCGCGGGCGCATCACCTACGCCAGCATCGTCAACCGGCGCGACCGGCTGGGCGACCTGCTGGTCAAGAACGGGCTCATCCAGCCGACCGCGCTCACCGAGGCCATCGACGAGCAGGCGCGCGACCCCGGGCGCAGCCGCCTGGGCGAGATCCTCATCCGCCGCGGCGCCATCACCCGCGAGCAGCTGGAGTCGTACATCCGCATCCAGATCGAAGAGGCGGTCTATTACCTCTTCACCTGGACGCAGGGCTCCTTCTACTTCGAGGCCGAGCAGCGCCCCGAGGAGGGGGCCATGCTCGTCTCCATCAACCCCGAGAACCTGCTCCTCGAGGGCGCCCGCCGCATCGACGAGTGGAGCCTGATCGAGAAGAAGATCTCGTCGCTGGCCCTGGTCTTCGAGCTGGACCGCTCCAAGCCCATGGCGGGGCTGGAGCTTTCCGACGAGCAGCAGCGCATCATCCCGCTGGTGGACGGCAAGCGCAGCGTGCAGGAATTGATCGACGAGAGCGGGATGGTGGAGTTCGACGTGGGCAAAGCGCTCTTCGGCCTCATCCAGGCCGGCTTCGCCCACCCCGTGGGCCGGCGGCAGGCGCAGGTCAAGGAGGTGCCGCAGGCCCGCATCGACGAGCACCGCAACCTGGGCATCGCCTTCTACAAGACGGGGATGTACGACGAGGCGACGCGCGAGTTCCGCCGCGTGGCCGAGCTGCAGCCCCGCAACCTGGACGCCCGCTTCCACCTCGCCC
>DASTLD010000056.1:0-2589 GCA_035715345.1 Longimicrobium sp. | reverse complement strand
GAATACCTGTCCGTCCTGGTCTCCATCATCGTGGGGCTGGGACTGTCGTACGTGCTGTCGGGAGTGGGGCGGCTGGTGGTGGCGCGGCGGCGGGTGCGGATGTTCGGGCCCACGCTGGCGCAGGTGGCGCTGGTGTTCCTGGCGCACGTGCAGTTCTGGTGGTCCAGCTTCGGCTACGGCGAGGTGGTGGAGAGCAACTTCTTCGCGTTCCTGGTCTTTCTCCTCACCCCCATCCTGCTGTACCTGGCGGCCGTGCTGGTGCTGCCGGACTTCGACGAGCTGGGCGAGCTGTCGCTGCGCGACCACTTCTACGGCAACCACCGCTGGTTCTTTCCCATCGCGGGGGCGGTGCCGCTCGTCAACCTGCTGCGCGACGTGCTGGTGGAGGGCGACCCCTGGATCACGGAGGACCGCCCGTTCGAGGTGGGCTTTGCGCTGCTGATGCTGAGCGGCGCCGTCAGCCGCAGCGACCGCTTCCAGAAGGCGCTGGCCGTCGTGACGCTGCTCCTGTTCGTGCTGATGGTCTCCCTGGCCGGCCTGCGCCCCGGCTGAGCTGCTGGACTCACGCGGAGCCGCAGAGACGCAGAGGAACGCAGCGCGGGGGCGGGGATCAGCACCGATGCCCGCCCCCGCGCATTTCAGGGGAGAGACGCCCCGCCGGGGCGTCTCTACGGGGCAATCCCAAACGCGGCAGGCGGCAACGCACACCAGCCTTCGCCCTCTCCCACGCAGTTTGTGGGAGAGGGACAGCGTGCGCGGCAGGACGCGACGACAGTCGCGCGCCTGCCGTGCACGCAGGGTGAGGGCCCCCGCGACGACGTCGCGCCCCGGAGAGCACTCCCGATCCCGCCCGCCCTACCCCACCGACCCCGGGTCCGTCCGCACCACCATCACCCCCGTGATGGTCAGCGCGGCGCCGGCGAGGGCCAGCAGGCCGGGGCGCTCGTCCAGCAGCACCACCGCGGCCAGCAGCGCCACCACGGGCGTCAGGTTGGAGAAGATGGCCGTGCGCGTGTTGCCGATCTTCTGCACGCCGCGGTACCAGATCAGGTAGGCCAGCCCGATGGCGAACAGCGCGGAGAACACCAGCCCGCCCCACTCGCTCGCGTCCGGCGCGCGCCAGTCCTGCCGCAGCAGCGACGGCGAGCCCACCGCCGCCAGCCCCACCGCCCCCACCCACAGCGTCCACGCGGTGGTGCGGATGGACCCGTACCGCCGCACGATGGGCCGCGCGCCCACGGTGTAGCCCGCCCACGCGGCGGACGCGCACACCAGGATCAGGTCGCCCACGAGGGCGTCGCGGCCGTGCACGCGGAGCGAGGCGCCGCTGACCAGCGCCACGCCCACGATGGAGAGCGCCGCCCCGCCCCAGGTGCGCGGCCCCGGCCGCTCGTGGCCCAGCAGCATGGACAGGAACGCGGTCAGGATGGGCGTCAGCGCCAGCATCAGGCTTGCGTGCCCCGCCTGCGTGCGGTCCAGGCCGATGATGAACGCGGCCTGGTACATCACGTTCCCCAGCAGCCCCAGCGCGATCACCTTCGGCACGTCCGCGCGCGCGGGCAGCGACACCTGCCGCCGCACCCGCAGCACCGCGTACACGAACACGCTGGCGATGGGCAAGCGGACCGCGTTGAAGGCCAGCGGCTCGAACCGCTCCAGCGAGTGCTTGGCGATGGGAAAGTTGAAGCCCCACACCAGCACCATCAGCGCCAGCGCGGTCTCCGTCCATCCCCATCCCGGCACCGGCCCCGTGGCCTCCGCGCCGATCTCCGTCGCGGGCTTCGTCTCCGCCATCCCCCATCTCCCGAAAAATGCCTCACGCAGAGACGCGGAGGACGCGGAGAACCTCCTGCAGTTCTCTGCGTCCCTCTGCGTCTCTGCGTGAGCCCAGGCAGTCAGAATCAGCCGAACGGCGACTCCGCGTAGCGCGCCAGAAGATCGGCCGGGTCGTCGTAGATGGCAACCGCGTCGCGCAGGTCCTCGTCCCCCCAGCCGCCGCAGCGCAGGGCCACGCAGCGCACCCCCGCCTTCCGCGCGGCCGCCACGTCGTACGGCGTGTCGCCCAGCATGACCGCATCGCCCGGCGCGCACCCGGCGGACGCCAGCGCGGCCTGCACGATGTCCGGGTCCGGCTTGGAGTTCTCCGCGTCGCTGGACGAGGTCTTCTCCTCGATCAGGTCGCGGACGCCGGCCTGCTTCAGCAGCCCGTCCAGGTCGTCCTTGCTGGCGGAGGACGCCACCACGAGCTGCATCCCGTCGTCCCGCATCCGCTCCAGCAGCGCGCGGGCGGAGGGGAAGGCTCCCAGGCGGGCCAGGTAGCGCGCGCGGAAGATCTCGCCGCGGCGCTCCTTCATCGCCGTGCCCTTCTCGCTCTCCTCCTCCAGGCCGGTCAGCTCGGGCAGCACCTTGTCGCCGCCCATGCCGATCAGGCGGCGGACGTGGGCAAAGTCGATGTCGAAGCCGAACTCGCGCCCCACGTCCACCCACGCCTGCGCGTGCGCGTCGTTGCTGTCGATCAGCGTCCCGTCGATGTCCAGCAGCACCACCTTCGCCCGCTTCGTCATCCCGGCTCCTTTTGGATTCCAGCCG
>DASTLD010000055.1:0-2708 GCA_035715345.1 Longimicrobium sp. | reverse complement strand
AGCGACCACGGAAGCGGATTGCACAACTAGCTGGAACCATTTGCGTTACAGCTATAAGTTAACGCCAATGGGGCCGGGGGGTGGGGCACCCGCGGTAGAAGCCCGCCACGCTCCCCAGCCCGGCTCCCCTCCTCTCCCGCTCCGCGGGGGAGGAGGGGCGGGGGGGAGGAGCGGGCCTCCGCACGCACCGACCATTGCCATGACGCGCCGAACCACCGCTCTCCTCCCCCTCGCGCTCGCCCTCGCGCTCGCACCCGCCGCGGCCGCGCAGGAGCCCGACACCGCGCGCGCCCTGCCGCTGGACACGGTGACGGTACGCGTGCTGAACACGCCCGTCACCACGCTGCGGGCGCCGTTCCCGGTGGCGGTGGTGCGCGAGCCGGAGATCCGCCTGGCGCGGCCGGCGCTGTCCGCCGCCGAGGCGCTGTCGGCGGTGCCGGGGGTGCAGGTGGACAACCGCTTCAACTACGCCGTCGGCGAGCGCATCTCCATCCGCGGCTTCGGCGCGCGCGCGCAGTTCGGCGTGCGCGGCGTGCGCGTGCTGGTGGACGACGTGCCCGCCACCATGCCCGACGGCCAGACCACCCTCAACCACGTGGACCCCTCCACCCTGGGCCGCGCGGAGGTGGTCCGCGGCCCCGCCTCCGCGCTGTACGGCAACGCGTCCGGCGGCGTCATCCGCCTGAGCAGCGCGCCCGCGCCGCACGCCCCGCTCGCCTCCGAGTACCGCCTGCTGGGCGGCAGCGACGGCCTGCTGCGCCTGGAGAGCAGCGCCGGCGGCCGCACCGGGCGCGCGGCGTACCGCGTCCACTTCTCGCGCCTGGGCTACGAGGGATACCGGGCGCACTCGTCGGCGGACAACTCGCTGGCGGGCGGCAGCCTGGAGCTGCGCAAGGGCGCGGACCGCGTGAGGCTCGGCTTCGCCATCGTCCACTACGACGCGCGCAACCCCGGCTCGCTGTCGGACTCGCTGCTGCGCGTGGACCGCGACGCCGCCTTCGCCCGCAACGTGGAGCAGCGCACGGGCGAGGAGGGGCGGCACGGGCAGCTCGGCCTGGTTTGGCGCCGCGAGTCGCGGGCGGGGGCGCTGGACGTGAGCGCCTGGGGGCTGGCGCGCACGCTGGAGAACCCCATCCCCAACCGCGTCATCGACCTGGACCGGCGTGCGGGCGGCGTGCGGGCGGCGTTCAGCGGCGGCGCGGCGCCCCTGCGCTGGACCGCCGGCGGCGAGGTGCAGGCGCAGCGCGACGACCGCCAGAACCACGTGAACCAGGCCGGCGAGCGCGGCGCGCGGGTGCTGGACCAGCTCGAGCGCGTCACCAGCACCGCGGCGTTCGCGCAGGCCACCGCGTCGCCGCTGGCGGGCGTGGACGTGCTGGCCGCGCTGCGCTACGACCGCTTCCGCTTCCGCGTGGACGACCGCCTGGTGGCCGCGGACGACCCCGACGACAGCGGCGCGCGGGTGATGGACGCGTGGAGCCGCGCGCTGGGCGCCAAGCGTGGCGGTGGCGCGAGGGGTGTCGCTGTACGGCAACTACGCGGAGGCGTTCGAGACGCCCACCACCACCGAGCTCGCCAACCGCCCGGACGGCGCGGGGGGATTCAACCCGTCGCTCGACCCGCAGCGCACGCGCTCGGTGGAGGTGGGCGCCAAGGCCCGCGTGGCGCCCGGCGTCTGGCTGGAGGCGGCGGGATACCGCGCCACCGTCCGGGACGCGCTGATCCCGTTCGAGGTGGCGGGCCAGCCGGGGCGCGTCTTCTTCCGCAACGCGGGCCGCGCCGAGCACCGGGGCATCGAGGCCGGCGCCGTGCTGAACCCCGCGCCGGCGTGGACCGCGCGCGCCGCATACACCTGGACGGATGCGCGCTTCGGACGCTACGTGGCCGGCGGCATGGACCTGGAGGGCAACCGCGTACCCGGCATCGCGCCGCACCGCTTCGAGCTGGCCGTGCTGGCGGCCCCCGCGCGCGGCCCCTTCGCCGGCCTGGACCTGCGGCACGTCTCCCGCACCCCCGTCGCGGACGACGACGCGGCGGGCGATCACGACTCCCCCGCGTACACGCTGCTGGACGTGCGCGGCGGCTGGGAGGGCCTGCGCGCGGGGGGGATGGCGCTGTCGCCGTTCGCCGGCATCACCAACCTGCTGGACCGCGAGTACAACACCTCCGTCGTCGTCAACGCCTTCGGACGCCGCTACTACGAGCCGGGCCCCGGCCGCGCGGTGTACGCCGGCCTGCGCATCGCCTTCGGACAGCACGGGGCGCGCGTAGGGCGCAACATGGCCGCGCAGTCCTTCGACGTCTGGCTGAACTGACGCATCGCATCCCTCTACGCCTCCGCCGCCCTCCCTCGCACGCCGCGGGAGGGCGGTCGTGTTCAGGGGCGGATCACAGCGGATGTGCCCCGATGCATCGCCGGCATCTCCGCGCATAGCCCGCTATCCGGCCGGCGGTTTAAACCGCGCCTCCAGAAGCACGAAGTCCGCCTGCGCGGACTGCACGCGGCCGCCTGCGCGCGAACCGAACGCACACGTCCACGGACCCACGCATACGCCGTCCGCCGTTCGCGTCGCGTCCCGCCGTGTGCCGCGACCCCCGTAGAGACGCCCCGGCGGGGCGTCTCTACCATGGAAATGCGCGGTCCTGCGCCACCACACGCGGATCTACCCCGTTCAGTCCGCGCAGGCGGACTTCGTGTTGTCTCAGGC
>DASTLD010000054.1:0-3895 GCA_035715345.1 Longimicrobium sp. | reverse complement strand
CGGCTGCCTGCCTCGCACACGGAATTGCGCGTACAGTCCGCGCAGGCGGACTTCGTGCTTCTGGAGGCGCGGTTTCAACCGCCGGCCCGGGGGTGGCGGCGCGCACTGCCGCCCGCATCCTGGGGGGGAGACCTGAACTGTGGTGAACGTTGCCTCGCGCGCAGGCCCTCCAACCCTCCCCCAGACTTGGGGGAGGGTGCGAGCCTGAGCGAGCGGGTGGGGGCGCCCGCCCACGCGCCGGTGCGTGCGGACCCGCACGATCGATGTGTGCGCCCTGGCGATGACTGATCGACGAACACCAACCACCTGAGGGATAGATGCAAGTACCCCTGCTGGACCTGACGCAGCAGTACCGCGGCATCGCCGACGAGGTGATGGGCGGCATCGTGCCGGTCATCGAGGAGCAGCGCTTCATCCTGGGCCCGGCCGTGGACCGCTTCGAGCGCGAGGTGGAGCAGTACCTGGGCGTGCGCCACGCCGTCGGCTGCGCCAGCGGCACGGACGCCATCCTCCTGGCCATGCGGGCCTTCGACTGCGGCCCCGGCGACGAGGTGGTCACCTCGCCCTTCACCTTCTTCGCCACGGCCGGCGCGGTGCACAACGTCGGCGCGCGCCCGGTGTTCGCGGACATCGACGCGGACACCTTCAACCTGGACCCCGCCGCCGCCGAGGCCGCCGTCACAGGCCGCACGAAGGTGGTCATGCCCGTGGACCTGTTCGGGCAGATGGCGGACATGGGGGCGTTCCGCGCGCTGGCGGACCGGCACGGCATCCGGATGGTGGAGGACGCGGCGCAGTCGATTGCCGCGCGGCAGCGGTTCGACGGCGAGTGGACCACGACGGGCACGCTGAGCGACTGCTGCACCTTCTCGTTCTTTCCCACCAAGAACCTGGGCGCCTTCGGCGACGCCGGGATGATGGTGACCAACGACGACCGTACCGCCGAGCGCCTGCGCAAGCTGCGCGTGCACGGCGGGCGGCAGATGTACCACCACGAGGAGGTGGGATACAACTCGCGGCTGGACTCGGTGCAGGCGGCGGTGCTGAGCGCCAAGCTGCCCCACCTGCGCGGCTGGAGCGACGCGCGCCGCCGCAACGCCGCCTTCTACGACCAGGCGCTCGCCGGCATCGACGGCGTCGCCACGCCGGTCGTGCGTCCCGAGAACGAGTCCATCTTCAACCAGTACACCCTCCGCGTGGCCGGCGGCCGCCGCGACGAGCTGGCCGCCTTCCTCAAGGAGCGCGGCGTGGGCAGCGGCGTCTACTATCCCGTGCCGCTGCACCTGCAGGAGTGCTTCGCCTACCTGGGCTACCGCGAGGGCCAGTTCCCCGAGTCCGAGCGCGCCTGCAAGGAAGTCCTGTCGCTCCCCATCTTCCCGGAGCTGACGGAGGGGCAGCTCGGGTACGTGGCGGAGACCATCCGCGCGTTCTTCCAGGGCTGAGGCGGGACAAGTGCGTGAGTGCGTGAGTGCGTTCGTGCGTAACCGCATCGGCGTAGCGTGGATGCAGGCTGCCGCGCGCGGTGCCGGCACTGCTCACTCCCGCACTCCCGCACTCACGCACTAGTGTTCATCCTGGCCCACAACAACGCCCGCATCTTCGGGGGCGGCGAGCTGGGGACCGTGCGGCTGCTGGAAGGCTTGCAGGCGCGCGGGCACCGCGTGCTCATGCTCTTCCGCGACGAGAAGAACGCCGCCCGCGCGGCGGAGTACGGCATCCCCACCGGCGTGCACCGCATCGGCGGCGACGCCATGCTCCCCCACGCCGTCCGCTTCTCCAGGCGCCTGCGCCGCGAGCGGCCCGACGCCGTCATCCTCACCACCTTCCGCCGCGTGTTCCTGGCGGGCATGGGCGCGTGGCGCTCCGGCGTGCCCTTCGTCGTGCAGCGCATCGTGCTGCAGGGCAACGTGCCCACCGCGCTGCGCCACCGCATCGCGCTCCGCCGCTGGGTGGACGCGGTGGTGCTCAACGCGGGGGCCATGCGTCCCGGCTTCCTGGCGGCCGATCCCGGGCTCGATCCCGCGAAGGTCATCGCCATCCTGGACGGCGTGCGGGCACCCGTCGCCACCCGCGAGCCGGGCGCGGTGCGGCGGGAGCTGGGGATCCCGGACGGTGCGCGCGTCGTCGGCTCCGTGGCGCGGCTGGCCTGGCAGAAGCGCTTCGACCGGCTGCTGCGCGCCCTGGCCGTGCTGCCGCCCGACGTGCACTGCGTCATCGCCGGCGAGGGCGGCCAGGGCGAGAAGCTGCGCGCGCTGGCCGCGGAGCTGGGGATGGCGGATCGCCTCCATCTCGTCGGCTTCCGCGCCGACGTGGGCGACGTGCTGGGGGCGATGGACGCGTTCGCCGTCTCGTCCGACAGCGAGGGGATGGCGAACGCCATGCTGGAGGCCATGATGGCCGGCGTGCCCGTGGTCAGCACCGACGTCAGCGGCGCGCGCGAGGCGCTGGAGCCCGAGCCCGGCGAGCCGCTGCCCGGCATCGTCACCGGCTTCGACGAGACGGAGCTGGCGGATGCGCTGCGCCGCGTGCTGTACGAGCCGGGGCAGCGCGAGGCGATGGGCCGCGCCGCGCGGGAACGCGCCGAGCGCCGCTTCGGGTGGGACCGCTTCGTGGACGAGTGGGAGGCGCTGCTGGTGGAAGGCGTGCGCCGCGGCCGGGACGGGCGATGAAGGTCGCCATCCACGTGGACGGGCCCGTCATCCGCGGCAACGAGCGCCAGGCCATCCGCGTGGCCGCCGGCCTGCGCGACCGCGGGCACGACGTCGCCGTCTCCTGCCGCGCGGGCGGGCCGGTGCAGGCGGAGCTGGAGGCGCTGGGCATCCGCACCACCGGCATCCGCCCCGGCGGCGACGCGGACGCCTGGAACTTCGCGCGCTTCACGGCCTGGCTGCGCCGCGAGCGTCCGGACGCGGCGCTGATGACCTCGTGGAAGCGCGCCTTCATCGCCGGGCTGGCGGCGCGCGCGGCCGGCGTGCCCCGCGCGCTACTGCGCATCGGCGGCTACCAGCCCGTGCCGCCGGGGCCGCGCGGCTGGCTGGAGCGGCTGGCGCTGCTGCGCTTCTACCACGGCGTCGTCGTCATCAGCCGCGGCGTGGGCCAGTTCCTGCGCGCGCAGGTGCCGGACCTGCCCGAGGAGCGCATCCACGTGGCCCACAACGGCATCGCCCCGCGGGAGATGGAGCCGGCGCCGCTGCGCGCGGAGCTGGGCATCCCCGCGGACGCGCGCGTGCTCATCGCCGTCGGCGGGGCGGAGCGCGTCAAGGGATTCGACCTGCTGGTGGAGGCCGCCGCGGACGCCGCGCCGGATGCGCACCTGGTGCTCGTCGGCGGCGGCCCGGAGCACCTGCGCGACGACCTGCGACGGCGCGCGGTCAAGCGGGGCACGCAGGACCGCGTGCACCTGCTCCCCTGGCGCCCGGACGTGCCCGCGCTGGCGGCCGCCGCCGACCTGTTCGTGCTCAGCAGCCGCACGGAGGGGATGAGCCTGGCCATGCTGGAGGCCATGGCCGCCGGTACGCCGGTCGTCGCCACGGACACGGGGGGCGTGTGGGAGGCGCTCGCCGCCCGCGACGGCCGCCCCCTGGCCGGGTGGATCGTGGAGGCGCGCAACGTGGACTCGCTGGCGGCGGGGATGCGCCGCGCGCTCGACGCCCTGCGCGACGACCCGGCGGAGGTCCGCGCCCGCGTGGACGAGGCCCGCTGGCGCATCGACCACTGGTTCACCGTGGAGCGCATGGTGGACGCGGTGGAGGCCGCGCTGCGCGGATGAGCGACTTCGTCTTCAGCACCCGCCGCCGGACGCCGGGCGCGCTGCGCGCCGCGCTGGCCGCGTACCTGGAGCCCGTCTCCATCGCCATCGACGAGTGGCACGGGGAATGGGGCTCGCTCGCGGTGG
>DASTLD010000053.1:0-3540 GCA_035715345.1 Longimicrobium sp. | reverse complement strand
GGGGTGTGGCGCACGGGTGCGAGCAGCGGATACAGCATCGTGAGCGAGAAGAGGGTGATGCCGAGCACCAGGCCCGTCCTGGTACCCCCGAGCAGGGGATACAGGTTCTTGCGGAAGCCCGCGCGCGCCTCGCGGAGCCCGTCGTACATCCGCACGTCCAGCGACCGCGCGGCGGCGGCGCACACCAGCCGCTGGCCCGCCGCCTTGGCCAGCATGGCCAGGGCGACGTCCTCCAGCACTTCCCCCGCCACCGCGGCGTGGCCACCGGTGCGGCGGTAGGCGCCGCGCGTGAACGCCAGCCACTGCCCGTTGCCCATCGCCAGCGCGGGAGACGCGGTGCGCGGCACCAGCGGCAGCGGCAGCAGCGCCAGCACCGGGAGCTGGGCGACGAGCGGCGCCAGCGCGGCATCGCCCCACGTGCCGGGGCGGTGGCGGGGCAGCGCGGTCAGCACGCCGACATCGCACGCCCGCATCATCCCCACCGTGCGGGTGACGGCGTCCGGCGCGGGGGATACGTCCGCGTCGCAGAAGACCAGCACCTCGCCGGCCGCCGCCTGAGCGAGCTGGTGGCACGCCCAGTTCTTTCCCGTCCACCCGGGCGGCGTCTCCGTGCCCGCGATGAGGCGCAGGCGCGGGTCGGACGCGGCGGCGGCGCCCGCGACGGCCGCGGTCGCGTCGCGCGAGCGGTCGTCCAGCACCAGGATCTCCAGCGCAGGATAATCGAGCGCGCGCAGGTGCGGCAGGGTCCAGCGCAGGCGCCCCGCCTCGTCGCGCGCGGGCACCAGCAGGCTCACGCGCGGGAACGACGCGGGCGCCGGCGCGCGCTCCAGCCGCGGCGCCGCGGCCAGGTTCCACGCCGCGACGGCGCACATCGCCAGCAGCAGCGCGGCCGCCGCGAGGTCCAGCCCGCCCAGCAGCCCGCTCACCGCGCCACCTGCACGCCCCGCACGCGCGGCCGGTCCAATCGCCCGAACGGGGCCGGCCACGCCTGCGGCGCCTCCTCGCCCCAGCGCGCGACGAACGCGAGCAGGCGGTCGGACTCGGCGGAGACGGCGCGCTCCACCTCGGCGGCGCCGATGCCGCGTGAGCCCATCGCCAGCACCGGCCCGGCGGAGACGAAGACGGTGGGGCGCGCGTGGTTGAGCGGCTCGTGGTGGATGGCCAGCGGCAGCACCAGCCCCGCGCGCATGCGCCGCGTGAACAGCTCGATGCCGCGCTGGAACCCCAGCGGCCGCCGGTGCGATGGCCAGATGCGCCCCTGCGGAAAGAAGGAGAAGACGGCGTCGCGCTGCGCCTCCGCCCGCGCCGCCGTGAAGCGCACCGCGCGCAGCACGGAGCCGGCGTCCGCCGGGTCCACGCCGTACGCGCCCAGGCGGCGGAAGAAGCCGAAGCGCTCCAGCTCGCGCTCCGACGAGAGCGTGTACAGCGGCGCGTCCGGCCGCAGCAGGCGCTGCACGTGGCGCAGGGTGAACGCGTCCCACATGCTCACGTGGTTGGCGGCCAGCACCAGCGGCACGTTGGGCGGCAGGTCGCGCGGCAGCCCGGTGACGCGCACCGCCTCCAGGCTGCGCCGCTCCCATCGCCGCAGGAACAGCTCGAACAGCCGCAGCGCCACGGGCGAGAAGCGCGTCTCCCTCACGCGCCCTCCAGCGACGCCTCCAGCGCGCGCCGCACCTCCGGCGACGGGCGGCCGTGGTCCAGCACGAAGCGGGTGATGGCGGCGTACAGGTCGCGCGGGTAGCGGCCGCGCACGGAGGGCAGCAGCGCGCCCAGGCGCGCGAAGTCCTCGCGCACGCTCCAGCCGCGGCCCAGGAAGCGCGGCAGGTAGTAGCAGCTCACCAGGCGGAGGTAGCGCGCCTCCGCGTGCCGCGGGTGCGCGGCCACGACGGCGTCCAGCACCGCCAGCCCCTCGCGCACGTGCCGCAGCTTCTGCCGCGGCCAGAAGGCGTGCCTGGCCCGCAGCGTCACCAGTGCGCCGCGGTAGGCCTCCAGCGTGGCGCGCTCTTCCGCGTCCGCGGCGGCGGGGGCCAGGCGCTGCACCTCGCGCAGGCCGCGGTCGATGGCGGCCTCCTCGTCCACCGCGCGCAGGTACAGCGCGCGCAGCGGCGCCAGGTCCAGCGCGTGGGCGGGCGCCGGCGCGGGTCTAAAGCGGGCATCGGGGCCAGAGGCGAGCGGGGGCGCGGGGGCGGCGCCCCCACCCGCTCGCGTAGGCTCGCACCCTCCCCCAAGTCTGGGGGAGGGGTGATGGGCTCCGCGCCCGGCCGCGGGCGCCGGCGCATTCGCACAGGCGCTACGGCGGTCGGGAGACGCGAGGGCACGCGTACCACGCCGGATCAACCCTCCCCCAGCAGTTTGGGGGAGGGTGGACGAGTAATGCGAGTCCGGGTGGGGGCGCTGCGCTCGCGCGGGTGCTGGCGCGACCGGAGCAGCGATGGCGATCGCCAGCAGCAGGATGCGGTTCATGGGGCGGGGCTCCATGCGACGAGGGCTTCCGATGGCTCCAGCTCGAAGCCGGCGGCCAGGGCGCCGCGGGCCCGGCGCAGGTCCCACATCGCCTGGACGGCGGCGAGCGCCTTGACCGCGGGGCCGGTGCGGGCGCGCAGGCGCAGGTTGTCGCAGCCGTTGCGGCGGATGGAGCCGTGGATGGCGCGGTACACGTGCGCGGCCACGGCCACGGGCGCCTGGAACCAGCGCGGCAGCCGCGGGATGGCCGCGAAGCCGAGCGCGTACTCTGCTTCCGCGCCGCGCATCAGCTCGGCGACCAGCGCGGCGTAACGGGTGCTGACCGGCGCCGCTCCCGCGAGCGTGCGGTCGATCTCCTCCACCGTCACGCCGTGCGCGCGCAGGCGGTCGGCGGGCAGGTACAGGCGGCCGGCGCGGCGGTCCTCGCCCACGTCGCGGAGGATGTTGGTGAGCTGCATGGCGTGCCCCATGGCGGCGGCGCGGCGAAGCGTGGGCGGGTCGTGCACGCCGGACAGCTCGGTGAGCCACAGGCCGACGACGGAGGCGACGCGGTAGGTGTAGGTCCGCAGCTCGCCCGTGTCCGCGTACGCCTGGCGCCGCAGGTCCATGCGCATCCCCTCCGCCAGCTCGGCGGCGTAGCGGAAGGGGACGCCCGCCGATGCCATCTCCCCCATCGCCCGGTCCAGCAGGTCCAGCCCCGTGGCCCGGCCCTCGTACGCGCGGCGCGACAGCTCCACCCACTCGTCCAGCACCCGCTCCAGCCACGGCGCGGCGCCGTCTACCGGGCGGTCCACCAGGTCGTCGGTGACGCGGCAGTACGCGTAGACGCGCGCCACCCGCTCCGCCTCGGCGGCGGGCAGGAAGCGCGCGGCGAAGCGGAAGCTGCGGCTGTTGCGCGCGAAGTACGCGGGCCACTCCGCCGCGCCCGGCACCCGCGCGCGGATGTGCGACGCCGCCTCCACGCGGCGCGCGGCGCAGCGGCCCCGCCGCTCGCGCGACACCGCGGCCATCGCCCGGCGCAGCCACTGCTCCGCGAAGGCGTCCAGCACCGGGTCGCCCGGCAGCAGCAGCGCGTGG
>DASTLD010000052.1:0-4789 GCA_035715345.1 Longimicrobium sp. | reverse complement strand
CGGACCTCTTCGACCTGGCGCGCTCGCTCGTCGACCTCGGCGTCTGCACGATCATCCACACCGACATCGAGCGCGACGGGATGATGAGGGGACCCAACCTGGAGCTGTCCACGCAGCTCGCCGCGGAGTCCGGCGCGGAGGTGATCGTGTCGGGGGGGATGCGGGGGATGGAGGACGTGCACGCGGTCGCCGGGGCCGCGCGCGCGGGGCGGGGCATCGCGGGCGCCATCATCGGCAAGGCCATCTACGAGGGGCGCCTGGACCTGCGCGCCGCGCTGGAGGCGGTGCGATGATCCCGCGCGTGCGGATTACCGCCGTGCGG
This sequence comes from Longimicrobium sp., assembly GCA_035715345.1. Taxonomy (GTDB): domain Bacteria; phylum Gemmatimonadota; class Gemmatimonadetes; order Longimicrobiales; family Longimicrobiaceae; genus Longimicrobium. The sequence continues at coordinate 4,467 of DASTLD010000052.1, read as the reverse complement.
GGCACGGCCAGCGCGACGTCGCTGGTGCACGTGGTCCAGCACTTCACCGGGCTGACGCTGCCGGAGGCGCAGCGCGTCATCGAGCGCGCCGCCGCCGGCGAGCGCGTCGAGCTGGAGCTGGACGACGAGTACGCCGCCTACGACTTCGCCGCCCTCCTCACCGACCTGGGCGCCACCGCCGCGGTGGCGGAGGACTGACCGGCGGGCGGATCAGGCGAAGCGCTTGGCGGCGCGCGCGCGGGCGCGCTGCGCCTCCGTCTCGCGGTCGCGCGGCGGGGCCTTGATGGCCAGGCTGTCGATCAGCCGACGCGCAGCCTCGGTGATCTCGTCCACGGCCTGGTTGAACGCCGCCTCGTTGGCGCGCGACGGGCGCGTGGTCCCGCTGATCTTGCGCACGAACTGCAGCGCCGCCGCGTGCACCTCGTCGTCCGTCGCCGCCGGCTCGAAGTTCGCCAGCACCTTGATGTTCCTGCACATGGGCAGTTCTCTCCGGATTGCGATTCTCGTTTTCGCGAACGTGTGATCTCGCTATTTTTTTCGTTCGCGGAGATTCGAAGCACATGTGCATCACACAGCATGTAGACGCACACGAGCTCGTAAATTCAGCGGCCGCAAGGGATTTCGAATATGCGCAACGCGAATTTTCGGGCGCAGTCACATGAGCATCACATAAGACTGCGTCTGTTTAGGCCCAGTACGGAACGTACTTCGCATGCTTCTTCGACCTGTTGGATGGATCGAACGGCTTGATCACCCCCGCGGCGATGCTGTCGCGCACGATCCGGGAGGCCATCGCGTAATTCTGCGGGCTGATCTTGAACCTCTCGCGGAGCGTCGTATTGGTCATCTGACGCCCCGAGACGTATTGGAGCGCCGCGTGTTGATAGCAGGCCCGGATGCGATCCGCTTTGCTCATCGCGGAAAGCGGGCGTGGCGCGTAAAGGACCACCCTCGTGTGCGATTCGGTTACCTGGAAGTCCGGCGCGGGTAGCTGGAAAACTTCGGCGAGGGAGACCACCTTGTCGACCCCGCTCCCGCGTTCTTCGCAGATGCTGATCCGGCGCATCAGCGCGGCCAGTGCCTCGTTCCGGGATTTCGGCGGAGCGTCGATGAAACGCAACGGCTCGATGAGCGGAACTCCGGGATTCGTGATTTCCACACGGTCCATAAAGATCTCGATCATCGGACCGGTGCCGGTCATGTAGAGATCCTGGTGGATCAGCGCGTTCGCGACGAGCTCGCGGACCGCGACTTCCGGATACATGGGATGGGTGGTTCGCAGCGCCTTGCCGATGTGCTCGTTCGTCGGCAGTTGGCTGTTTACGTAGTCGATGAGACGCTCGAACGTTGCGCCGTAGCCGTACTGGCCCTTCCGCTCCCTCACCGTCTCGATGCGATCGGTACCCTTGTACACGATGACGCGGATCGCTTTGCGTCCAACCCCGAGCTTCTCCAGGTCCTTCCCGAATGAAATGGCCCCGAGGTTCGTGATGTGGTAACGCCCCCCGGTGGTGGCAGTGATCATGCGCTCGTCTTCCAGGCGGCGCAGAGTCCCGACCGGATCACCGGGGATCGGTAAATCGATCAATTCGAAATACCGCGCCCAGTCGAGCAGTTCCAGCACCTGCGATCCCTGCACCGCCTCGAGAGCGATTCCCTGCTCGAACGGTATCCGATCGAACGACTGCCACAGCGCACGTTCTTTCTCGGGATGGTCCCGCAGCTTCTTGTTGTAGCTCCCGACCCTGACGAACCGGTCGTTCTCGAAACCGATCGGCGAGTGGCCTGCCGCGGGAACCTCCAGGACGACCACGGGTGTCCCGCCGACGCTTCCTTCGTGGAATCGAAAGTCGAGGGTAGGATTCAGGCCTCGTGCAAGCCAGGGCTCAAGGTCCTCATTCCCGACCTTGCGCTCTCTCGGACGGAACGACGTCCCGACGATGTCGTGCGAACCGTCCCGGATTCCCCACACGACGAAACCGCGGCTCTTTCCCAGCAGCGCGGCGGAATTGGCCAGGGCCGAGATGTACTCGCCGATCTCCCTCGGTTCAGCCCGGTTCTCCTTGAACTCCACCCATTCCGTCTCGGCAGGCAACCTCGCGAGATCGAAGACAAGGATTTCCAACTCGGTGCTGGTCACGTCACGCCCCCCGGATCGCCAACAGCCGTGTAGAAGGATGCACTCCGTGAAGGGGGTATACCTAGGACATGAGCCCGGCGCCTGTCAATGTCGTACAGTTTTGCAGAGCCTCGTCCACTCGTCCGACGAGGCAGTGCGTGCCCTTCACGCGCGTGCCGCCTCGTCGGCGATGACAGCCAGCCCGCGGTCGATGGGCGGCGACCAGAGGAGGCCGCCGTTCAGGCGGATGCAGCTGTGGTGGCCGCCGCTGGCGGAGAAGACCGGGCCGGGGGCCAGGCTGACCCCGCGCGCCAAACACCGCCGGTACAGCTCCACCGCGTCCACCCCTCCCGGAAGCTCCACCCACAGCAGGAACCCGCCCGCCGGCGACGAGATGCGCGTGCCCGCTGGGAAGCGGCGCACCACTTCCGCCGCCACGCGCTGCAGGTTGTCGTGCAGCGCCGCCTTCAGCTTGCGCAGGTGGTGGTCGTACCCGCCGCTGGCCAGCAGCTCCGCGACGGCGAGCTGCGGCGCCAGCGCCGTCGCGACGCTCGTGGCCGCCTTGAGCCGCATCACGTCCGCGCGGTAGGCGCCGGGCACGATCCACCCCACGCGGTACGCGGGCGCCAGCGTCTTCGAGAAGCTGCCGCACGACAGCACCGGCGCCGCCCGCACGAACGCACGCAGCGACGCCGGCCGCTCGGGCGCGAAGTGCAGCTCCGCGTAGGTCTCGTCCTCGATGACCGGCACGCGGTGCTCGTCCAGGATCGCCGCCAGCTCGCGCTTGCGCGCGTCGGACACCACGTGCCCCAGGGGGGTTGTGCACGTTGGGCGTCAGCACGGCGGCCGCGGCGCCCGCGCGCAGCACCTGGTCCAGCGCGTCCGGGCGGATGCCCTCGCGCGGGTCCGTGGGCACCTCCACCGCGCGCAGTCCCAGCGCGTCGATGGCCTGCAGCGTCCCGAAGTAGGCCGGCGACTCCACCACCACCGTGTCGCCGGGGCGGGTGAGCGCGCGCAGGGCCAGCGACACCGCCTCCATGGCGCCCGCGGTCACCACCACTTCGTCGGCGCCGACGGGCGCCCGGCTGGCCAGCGCCCGCCGCGCGATCTCGCGGCGCAGCTCCTCGGCGCCGCTGGGGATGGAGATCATGGCGCTGCGCACGCTGTCGCGGCGGGCCACGGCGCCCAGCAGCCGGGCCAGGCGCGCGGTGGGCAGCAGCGCGGGGTCCGGCAGCGCGGTGCCCAGCGCCACCAGCGCCGGGTCCGCCACGGCCTCCAGGAAGCGGACGATCAGGTCGCCGGTGGTGACGCTGGCGGGCGCCAGCTCCACCCGCGGCGCGCGCGGACGCGTCAGGTCCAGCCCGGCGCTGGCCAGCACGAAGTAGCCGGACTTGGGCCGCGCGCGCACCAGCCGCCGCGCCTCCAGCAGCCGGTACGCCTGCAGCGCGGTGGGCACGCTGACCGCCCACTGCGCGCAGGTGCGGCGCACGGACGGCAGCCGGTCGCCCGGGCGCAGCGTGCCGTCGCCGATGCGCGCGGCGATCTCGTCCGCGATGCGGCGGTACGCGAACGCGGGGGGTACGGCGACGCCCATCCTCCTCCATCTGTGCAGGTCGACAATCGCCCGAGCTATGCCTGTGCAGTCCCCCTAACATGCGCATAGACTTCATTCGCGTCCAGCCGTCCGGTCCCTGCCGCACCCCGGCCGGACGCCTTTCGCATCCCCCCGGCGAGGCGATCATGCACCTGCGAGCGATCTCATCCGCCCTGCTCCTGCTGCTGGCCGGCTGCGCGCGTCCCGCGCCGGCCGGGAAGGCCGCGCCCGCGGCGGCGGCAACGGAGGGCCACGTCACCCCCTTCGGCGACTACCACGCGCATCTTTCCACCGCGGTGTCGCTGGCCCTCGTGTACCCGCCGGCGCTGCCGGAGGTGGAGGTGCCCGCGCAGCTCGCGCCGCTGCTGCGCGAGCGCGAGCGGCTGTGGAACGACCCGGCGGGCCTGGCGGCGCTGTACACGGAGGAGAGCCTGGCCTTCACCTCGCGCAACCGCGCGTGGCTCCGGGGCCGGGCGGAGGTGGCGGAGTACATGGGGACGCTGTTCGCGCGGCCGTACCGCATCTTCCCCACGCGCGTGGAGGTGGGCGATTCGGTGGGCTTCATCGCCGGCTACTACACGCGCCCGGTGGAGGGCGGCATCCGCTACTTCGGGCACGCGCACCTGTCGCTGCGCCGGGAGGCGGACGGCGCCTGGCGCATCGCGGGCGAAACGGCGTCGTTCCCCGGGCCGGACCTGCCGGAGCAGGCGCGCCCGGAGCGGCTGATCGCGCTGCTGGACGCGGGCGGCGTCCG
>DASTLD010000051.1:0-6203 GCA_035715345.1 Longimicrobium sp. | reverse complement strand
GGGTCCGCGAGCGTTCTCACCCGGCGCAAAGTCTGACGGGGGTGATGGGAAAGCCCCGACACGCCGCGCCTGCCCTGCCCGACACCGCTCCCCGCCCCCGGGCCCTATCTCTTCGGATGGCTCTCCCGGGTGTCGCGATCCCCGGGTGGGCACCGTGCCCGACCCACCCGCGTCCACGGAGGCACCCATGTCCATCGCCACTCCCGCCGCTCCCACCGCCGCACCGGCCGGGCGCGCCGTGCGCACCATGAAGGCGGCCGTCTTCGTCGCGCCCGGCCGCATCGAGCTGCAGGACAGGCCCATCCCCGGGATCGGGCCCGGCGACGCGCTGCTGCGCGTGACCACCACCACCATCTGCGGCACGGACGTCCACATCCTGAAGGGCGAGTATCCCGTGGAGCCGGGCCGCATCATCGGGCACGAGCCGGTGGGCGTCATCGAGGCGCTCGGACCGGGCGTCACCGGCTACCGGGTGGGGCAGCGCGTGATCGTGGGCGCGATCACCCCGTGCGGGCAGTGCAACCCCTGCCTGGACGGGCAGAGGTCGCAGTGCGGCGGCAGGGCCATGGGCGGCTGGCGGCTGGGCAACACCATCGACGGGTGCCAGGCGGAGTACGTCCGCATCCCCCACGCGATGGCGAACCTGACCCCCATCCCGGACGGGCTGACCGACGAGCAGGTGCTGATGTGCCCGGACATCATGAGCACGGGGTTCGGCGGGGCGGAGAGCGGGAGGATCCGCATCGGCGACACGGTCGTGGTGTTCGCGCAGGGGCCCATCGGCCTGTGCGCGACGCTCGGGGCCAGGCTGCGCGGGGCCAGCCGCATCATTGCCGTGGACGGCGTGCCGGAGCGGCTGGAGATGTCGCGGCGCCTGGGCGCGGACGTCACCATCGACTTCCACGCGGAGGACCCGGTGGCCCGCGTCCTGGAGCTGACGGACGGGCGCGGGGCGGACGTGGCCATCGAGGCGCTGGGCACGCAGGGCACCTTCGAGAGCTGCCTGCGGGTGCTGAAGCCGGGGGGCACGCTCTCCAGCCTGGGCGTCTACTCGGGCAAGCTGGAGCTGCCGCTGGACGCCTTCGCGGCGGGGCTGGGCGACCACCACGTGGTCACCACGCTCTGCCCCGGCGGCAAGGAGCGCATGCGCCGGCTGCTGGACGTGGTGGCCTCCGGCCGCGCGGACCTGCGGCCGCTGGTGACGCACCGCTTTCCGCTGGAGCGCATCGGGGAGGCGTACGACCTGTTCGGCCACCAGCGCGACGGCGTGCTCAAGGTGGCCGTCACGGTGTGAGCCACGGCCCGGACGCACGGACGGGAGACAGGACGATGTGGAGGCGGAGCGCTGTTCCGCTGCTGGTGCTGCCGCTGGCCGGGTGCCTTCCCGCGCTGGGCGAGGAGGCGCGCCCCGCGTTCGCGCTGGAGTCGGTGGAGCGCCAGCCCCGGCCGGCCGCGGCGGTGGAGCCCGGACGGCCCGCCGGCGCGCCGGGGGCGCGCGGCTACCTCTTTGCCGACTCCGCCGTCGCGGTCCGGGCCCGCGCCAACCTGGAATCCATCCGCGTGCGGCTGTGGAACCGCGGACGGGCGCCGGTCCGGGTGGCGTGGGACAGCGTGGCCGCGCCCCCGGCTCCCGCCGCGGCGTGCCCCGAGGCGTTCGACGGCTGGCGGATGCGCTGGGCCCCGGGCCCGGCGGACACCGCCGCCGTGGCGCCGGGCGGGTCGCGGGAGATGTACGTGACCCCGGCCGTGCGGGTGCGTACGCCGGCCGGCGACGGGTGGCGGGCGGTGCGGCTGCCGTGCCTGGTCTACGACCCCGCGGAGCCACGGGTCCCGCTGCGCCTGGAGCTGGACACCCCGGCCGGCCGCCTGGCCTACGTCCTGTGGTTCCGCCTGGTGCGCCCGCCCCGGTAGCGCGCCGCCGGCAGGGGCGGGAACGGCCGAGGGCCCGGCGCGGATGCGCCGGGCCCTCGTTTGCGCCCGCCGGCGGACCGGCTACGGGAGCCCGGCCTTGAAGCTGTTGTTGCTCAGCGTGCTGTGCGGGCCCAGGTCCGCCTCGTTGCCGATCCCGAAGACCGGGCCGTAGATCAGGTTGTTGTCCGCCTTGACCCAGTCGATGCTGTCGAGCCCGCCCCGGGAGAAGAGGATCCCCACCTGCTGGGTGGCGGCCGGGCTGCCGGCGTCCAGGAGCAGGCGGTTGCCGCTGACGCTCAGCGCGCTGTAGGTGCCCGCGACGTTGGTGAAGCGCACCTCGATCCCGCCGGTGCCGGTGGTGCCGGCGCCCCAGTTCTGCACGCGGTTCTCGTCGACCACGGCGCCCACCGTGTGGTTGGCGGCGTCCAGCCCGCCCGTGCCGTTCCACAGCAGGTAGATGCCGGTGCGCGCGCCCTCGCGCACCACGTTGCCGCGCACCACGGGCCGCAGGCAGTCCAGCAGCACCAGCGCCGAACCCGCCGCGGTGACCGTGCACCCCTCCACGCGGGGATCGCGCACGCCCACCAGCTCCAGCCCGGACCCGCTGCCTCCGTGCACCTCGCACCCGGCGAGGAGCACGCCCGCCACCCCGGAGACGTACACCGCCGGTGCGGCGCCGCTCACCCGGAGCAGGCAGCCGTGGATCTCGACCCCGTCGTGGTCGCAGTTGCGCACGGCCTGGTGCGGCACCTCGATGGTGCAGGCCGAGATGCGGACCTCGCGGAACTCGTTCGCCGCGCTGGTGGCCATGTAGATCCCGGCCGCCCCCGGGACGGCGCTCCGGAAGGTGCACCCCTCCAGCCGCAGCCCGCGGTTGGGCACGCCGGCCTCGCCCGGCGGGGCGGGCGCCCCCGCGGTGACGTACACGCCCATCTGGGAGAAGTCCAGGAACTCGCACCCGGTGAAGAGCACCTCCTGGACGGCGGGGGCCGGGTCCTCTTCCTGCTTGACGTGCACCGCGCGCATGAAGTCGCCGCGCACCGTCACGTTGGAGCAGGTGATGCGCTTGGACGAGGAGACGTCCATCCCCACCTGGTAGATGCCGGGGTGCTGTCCGTGCGGCTGGCTGGTGATCACCACGTCGCTCACCGCCACGTCCGTGGCGCCGAAGAAGTCGATCCCCTCGTTGGCCTGCAGGATCCTCCCGTTGCTGATCGTGCCCTCGCCCGAGCGGTACAGGCTGATCGTGTCCACCGTGTCGGCGGTGTCGAACTCGGCCAGCATCCAGTTCGACGTGTTCCGCAGGCCCAGGAACCCTTCCAGCGCGGTTCCCGAGACGCCGCGCACCGTGAGGTCGCGGGCATCCACCACGTCGACGGCAAGGGTGTGCAGGCGGTCGGGCCGGCCGTCGAAGCCCACGTCGGAGATCTGCACGTCCTCGATCACCTGGCCCATGTACGACATGCACAGCAGGAACTCCTCGAGCCCCACCGACCCGGTCAGCACCGACAGGTGCGGCCCCGCGCCGTGCAGGGACACGCTCCCGCGCGCGATGCGCAGGGGCGCGGTGAGCGTGTAGCGGCCGAGCGGAAGGTACACGTCCGCGTTGTTGTCGAGCGCCAGCTGGATGGCCGCCGTGTCGTCCGTGCCCCAGGTCACGTCGGCGGCGGCGACCGTCGTCTGGGCGCAGGCGCTCAGCCGCACCTGCGTGGGGCCCAGCACCGCCTCCACGGTGGCGCCGAGGTTGTTCCGGGGCGGGCGGTAGGGAATGCCGTAGAGCGTTGCCTCCTCCGCCACCGGCGCGCCCGCGCCGGCCACCGAGATCACCTTTCCCTCGTCGGCCGCGGTGAACGCGCCGCCGAGCACGCTCAGCAGGTCGCTTCCCGCGGTGATGCTGCCGCCCCTCACGGGCTGGCCCTGGCCGTTCCGCGCGCCGGTGATCACGCAGGTGTCGCCCGCGGCCCCGGTGAGCCGCACGTCGAACACGTCCGCTGCCCTGTCGGTGAGCAGTTCCTGGCTCATTGTCCCCTCCGTCTCGGGTGTGGGGATGCGGACCGGGTCTGATCCGCCGCGGTGCAATGTGCGGGCGGACTCGTGCGATGGATGCGGGGAGACGGAATGCGGCGCCGTCCGGCGCCCGCGGCTTTGCCTGTGGTGGAACCCACCCGTCCATCGTCCCGGCCCGCCGGCTCCGCGGAGACGAGGCGGGACCAGCAACTCCCCACACGCCGCGCGAGCCCCGCCCTACGCCGCCGGCTGCCTCCCGCGGCTACCATCGGGATGGAGGCCACGTCCGGTGCGTGGGCCCGCGCACGTGCGGGCGCGACGGCCGCGCGACGGGCCGTGCGCCCATCCACGGTGCACACCCACCCGAGGAGGAGCCATGTACCAGCCAGCGCAGCCCGGTACCGCCCGGCAGGACATCGTGCCGCCGGAGCCCCCCGCGGCCTTCGCCGCCGCCCCGGACGCGGAGATTGCGCTGCACCGGCCGGCCGCCGGCGGGCCGCCCGCGGACTGGCCTCCGGAAGCGCACCTGCCGGACGAGGTCGAGGACGAGGAGTGCTGAAGGGTGCGCGCGGGGCGAGGCAGGGGCATTCCCCCGGCGTTCGCGGCCGTTCAGAAGGGATGGCAACCCCACCGGGAGGGCAGCATGAGCGCGTCGTGGATCCTCTGGTTCGACGAGCTGGGGCTGGACGACGTGCCGCGCGTCGGCGGCAAGAACGCGTCGCTCGGCGAGCTGCGCCGGGCGCTGGCGCCGCGCGGCGTGCGCATCCCCGACGGCTTTGCCACCACCGCGGACGCGTACCGCGCCTTCCTGCACGAGTCCGGACTGGAAGCCGTCCTGGACCGCGCGTTCGAGGGCCTGGACGTGCGCGACCTGGACCGGCTCCAGCAGGCGGGCCGCACGGCCCGCGAGGCCCTGCTGGGCGCGGCGCTGCCGGCGCCCCTCGCCGAAGGCGTGCGCACGGCGTACCGGCGGCTGGAGGCGGAGCACGGCGCCGGGTGCGACGTGGCCGTGCGCAGCAGCGCCACCGCCGAGGACCTGCCCGAGGCCTCCTTTGCCGGGCAGCAGGAGACCTTCCTGAACGTCCGCGGCGAGGCGGCCCTGCTGGAGGCGGTGCGCCGCTGCTTTGCCTCGCTCTTCACCGACCGCGCCATCGTGTACCGCGCCGAGCGCGGGTACCGGCACCGCGACGTGGCGCTCTCCGTCGGCGTGCAGAAGATGGTGCGCTCCGACCTGGGCGGCGCCGGGGTCATGTTCTCGCTCGACCCGGAGAGCGGCTTCCGCGACGTGGTGGTCATCAACGCCGCGTGGGGGCTGGGCGAGAGCGTGGTGCAGGGCACGGTGAACCCCGACGAGTACGTGGTCTTCAAGCCCACGCTGCGCCAGGGCTTCCGCCCGCTGCTGCAGCGCCGCCTCGGCTCCAAGGAGCTCAAGCTGGTCTACGACGAGGGGGGCACGCGGCCGGTGAAGAGCGTGCCCGTGCCGCCCGAGGACCGCGCGCGCTTCGTCCTCTCCGAGGACGAGATCCTGACGCTGTCCCGCTGGGCGTGCCTGGTGGAGGACCACTACTCCGCGCGCCACGACTCCGCCACCCCGATGGACATGGAGTGGGCCAGGGACGGCCGCAGCGGGGAGCTGTTCCTCCTCCAGGCCCGCCCCGAGACGGTGCACGCGCGCGAGAGCGGGCTGGTGCTGGAGCGCCACGTGCTCGACGAGGCGGGCCAGGTGCTGGCCGCCGGCCGCAGCGTGGGCGAGAAGATCGGCGCCGGCCGCGCCCGCGTGATCCGCTCCGCCGCCGGCCTGGGGCAGCTCGGTCAGGGCGAGGTGCTGGTCACGGAGATGACGGACCCCGACTGGGAGCCGGTGCTGAGGCGCGCGGCCGCCATCGTGACGGACCGCGGCGGGCGCACCTGCCACGCGGCCATCGTGAGCCGCGAGCTGGGCATCCCCGCCGTGGTGGGGACGGAGCGGGGCACCTCGCAGGTGCCGGACGGGGCGGAGGTCACCGTCTCCTGCGCCGAGGGCGCGGACGGGCGCGTCTACCGCGGCCGGCTGGCCAGCCACGTGGAGCGCACCGACCTGGCCGCGCTGGAGCGGCCGCGCACGAAGATCATGCTGAACGTCGGCGACCCGGCACAGGCGCTCAGGCTGTCCCTGCTGCCCAGCGACGGCGTCGGCCTGGCGCGCCTGGAGTTCATCATCTCCTCGCACATCCGCGCGCACCCCATGGCGCTGCTGCACCCGGAGCGTATCGCCGACCGGGCGGAGCGCGCGGAGGTGGAGCGGC
>DASTLD010000050.1:0-5445 GCA_035715345.1 Longimicrobium sp. | reverse complement strand
CGTCCCCGCCCAGGGCCACGTAGACGCGGTCCGCCAGCGTGCTGACGGCGATGCCCGTGGCCTCCGCCCCCGCGTCCGGCCATCCCCAGCGCGGCGCCAGCGTGCGCGCGTCCAGGCCCACCACGCCGCCCGTGCGGGTGGCCGCGTAGACCCAGCGCCCGCGCGGGTCGGGCGCCGCCCCGCGCAGCGCGCGCGACTCCCATCCCCCGCCCGCCGCGCCCCCCGCGGCGTCCGCGCGCGTCAGGCGGCTGCGCCCGGCGGCCAGGGCCAGCGTGCCGGGACCCTGCCAGAGCAGGCGGGGGACGGAGTCGCCGCGCACGGTGACCCGCCCCGCGGTCCTGCCCGCGCTGTCGACGGCCACCAGGCCGCCGGGGACGCCGATCCAGGCGCGGCCGGCGGAGTCCAGCCCCAGCGTGCGCCCGGCCGCCGCCTCCGCGGGCACGGGGATGCGCCACAGGGTCTGCAGCGTGTCGCCGCGCGGGCGGCAGGCGGCGGCCAGCGCGACGGCCAGGAGCGCCGCGGCGGCGCGCGCCCTTGCGGCGGCGCGGCGGCGCATGGAATCATTCCCGCTCTCAGGGAGTAACAGGCGGTCCGTGGGCATGCCCGCCGGCCTTTCAGGTTCCGCGCCGGTCCCGTCCGGCCCCGTGCCGATGCTCGAGACAGACCCGCTGACCATCATCCACGAGGCGCTGGAAGAGTCCGCGCGCGTCAAGCTGGCGCTGCGCGGGCTGGCGCCGGACGTGGCGCGCGTGGCCGCCCGCGTGGCGGACTGCTTCCGCGCCGGCGGGCGGCTGTACGCCTGCGGCAACGGCGGCTCCGCCTGCGACGCCATGCACCTGGTGGAGGAGCTGGTGGCGCGCTACAAGCGCGACCGCCCGGGGCTGCCGGCGCACCACCTGCTCGACGCGCCCACGCTGACCTGCTGGAGCAACGACTACGACTTCGCCACCGCGTTCAGCCGCCAGGTGGAGGCCATGGCCCGGCCCGGCGACGTGCTGGTGGCCCTCAGCACCAGCGGCGGCAGCCCCAACGTGCTGCTGGCGGTGCAGGCGGCCAACGCGCGCGGGGTGCTGACCATCGGGCTGACCGGGCGCGGCGGCGGCCGGCTGCGCGAGGTGTGCGCGGAGCCGCTGGTGGTGCCGGCGGACGCCACGGAGCGCATCCAGGAGGCCCACATCACCCTGATCCACCTGCTGTGCGAGCTGGTGGAGCGCGCCCTGTTCCCCGACTCCGCCGCCAACGGCTAGGGCCGCCGCCCCGCCCATCCCCGAATCCCGTTCACGCCCCATGCGCCCGACCCTTGCCGCCGCCCTGCTCCTGCTGACCACGCTGCCCGCCTGCGACCGCGGCGACGGGCTGACCACCACGCAGCGCCAGACCCGGCGCGACGCCGTGCTCGGCGCCTGCATCGCGGAGGAGCTGCTGGTGGAGGCGCGCAGCCGGCTGGCCAGCCTGGACACGCTGCTGATGCAGTCCACCACCGCCGACATGCTGCGCGCGCCGCACGAGTTCGCGCGGGTGTACGCCACCTTCGCGGACGTGCGCGCGCACGAGACGGCGTACGTGGACTCCGCCTACCGCGCCGGCAGCAGCGCGGACTCGGCGCGCTTCACCCGGCAGGCGGCCAGCTTCCGCATCAGCACGCCGCCGCCGGGCAGCGTGGAGGCCAACGTGGCGGAGCAGTACGCCCGCGACTTCCAGCGCGCGCGCGGCAACGCCTATCACCCGTGCAACGTGCAGCTCCGCGAGAAGGAAGGGGAGCGGCGCTGAGGCGGGGAACGCGGCGAGGGCGGGTCCGGTGCGGGCCCGCCCTCGCTGCGTGTGGGCGTGGAACGCCGGCACGCGCGTCAGTCGTCGCCGTCGCCGCGCACCAGCTTGAAGAAGCGGCTGTCGCCCTCGTCCTGGTACAGAAAGGTCAGGCCGCGGTCGTCGAAGATGCGGAACCACTCCTCCCAGCCGGTCTCCTCCAGGCGGGGCTCCTTGCCGTCGCCCTCGATGAAGTCGATGCGCAGCAGGCCGCCGGTGCCCTCGACGATGGCCGGCACGCCGCCGCGCTTCTCCACCCACTTGCGGATCTCGTCGTGGTCCTGGGTCCGCTTTGCAGATGCCATCCGCTCCTCCGGGTTCTCCGTCCGTCCGCCGTCCACTCCCGGCGCGCGCCGGACGGCAAGTCCCGTTCCGATTCGCGGTGCAATGCGGTGCGGGATCGGGCGAGAGAGGAGGAGTGCTTCACGTGGGCGGAGGCCCCCTCCCCGGCTCGTTCCTCGCCGACCCTCCCCCAACTTCGGGGGAGGGTTGATGTGCCCGCGCGCGGAGGCGATGCGATGTGTGGATAGACGGTCTCCCCCTCTCCCGCGCCGCGGGCGACGGTACCCGTGTCGCGCGTGAACGATGTGCGGCGCGGGGGAGGGGGCGGGGGGTGGGGGCCGCCCGCGGTAGAACGCCGCACACGCTCACCGAAAGCAATCCCCTCTCCCGCTCGCGGGGGAGGGGCAGCGAGGAACGAGCGGGGAGGGGGGCCCTCCGCATGCGCCCCCACCTTTCGACCTGCACTGAGCCCGGGTGCCACGGCGGCACCGCTTGCCGCGCGCGCCGCATCCCCGGCATTGTGGTGGGCGAACGCGCGAGAGAACGATCCCGTCGAGGAGCCCGCCCATGCCCGTCCTGCACCTGCTCGGCACCGGCGCCGCCGTGAGCGACCCCGGCCGCACCACCACCATGCTGGCCCTGGAGAGCGGCGGGTGCTCCATCGTGGTGGACTGCGGCGGCGACGTGATCCAGCGCTTCCTGGCCGCGGGGCTGGACGCCGACGGTATCGAGGGGCTGATCGTGACGCACGAGCACCCGGACCACTGCAGCGGCTTTCCGCTCTTCATGGAGCGCATCTGGCTGATGGGCCGCCGCCGCCCCATCCTGGTCTACGGCATCGCGCCGGCCATCGCGCAGGCGCGGCGCGCGTTCGAGGCGTTCGACACCAGCGGCTGGGAGGGCCTGCCGGAGATCCGGTGGCGCGAGGTGGCGCACGAGTCCGGCGCGCGGGTGCTGCAGGACGAGCGCTGGCGCATCACGGCGGCGCCCGGCATCCACGGCGTGCCGGTGGTCGGCATCCGCGTGGAGGCGGCGGAGGGCGGCGTGGCCGCGTACTCCTGCGACACGGCCAAGTCGCCGCTGATCACGGAGCTGTCGCGCGGCGCGGACCTGCTGGTGCACGAGGCCACCAACACCGAGCAGGGCGGCCACACCACCAACGAGCAGGCCGCCGAGGTCGCGCGCGACGCGGGCGCCGGGCGGCTCGTCCTCGTCCACCTGCCGCCGGGCACGGACGAGAGCCAGCTCGCCGAGGCGCGCCGCATCTTTCCTCGCACGGAGTACGGCGTGGACGGCGCCAGCTACCGGTTCTGACCGGGCATCGGCCGGAACGACTTCAACGTCCAGGAGGATCCCTTGCCAGGCGAGCGCATCTCCCGCGCGTCATCGCGCCGTCTTCATCGCCCCCACCTGACGGCGCTGTCCCTCGCGGCGGTGCTGGCCGCGTGCGTGCCGCCCGCATCGCCCGCGACGGGGCCTGGCGCGCCGGAGCCGGACCCGTCGGTGCCACGTCCGGCGACGGCGGCGGTGGACGAGGAGTGCCGCATCCCCGCGGGCATGCTGGTGGACGTGCGCTCGGTGGATCCCGGCATCCGCGTGGACGTGCGCTATGCGACGGCGAACAACTTCACCGGCGCGGTGCTGCCCGGGTATGAGAAGCCGCTGGCGCTGCTGCGGCCGGAGGCGGCGCGGGCGCTGGCGCGCGTGCACCGGCGGCTGCGGGCGCAGGGGTACGGGCTCAAGGTGTTCGACGGCTATCGCCCCATCCGCGCGACGCTGGGCATGGTGGCGTGGGCGGAGCGCACCGGGAACGAGTGGGTGCTGGAGCAGGGGTATGTGGCGCGGCAGAGCGGCCACAACCGCGGCGCCACCGTGGACCTGACGCTGGTGCGCCTGTCCGACGGCGCCGAGGTGGACATGGGCACGCCCTACGACACCTTCTCCGAGGCGGCGCACACCGCCAACGCCACCGGTGCGGTGATGGAGAACCGCCTGCGGCTGCTGCGGGCGATGGAGGCGGAGGGGTTCAGCAACTACGACAAGGAGTGGTGGCACTTCCGCCTGCCGGGCGACCCGGCGGCGCTGGACGTGCCGCTGCGCTGCTTCTAGGCGCGCTTGCGGCGGCCGGGGGCGCGCGGCAGATTCGCCGCCCTGGCGAGCGGCTCCCGGCGTGTGGAAGGTGGCGATGGCGGCCGTTCCGGTCGTGGTGTTCTCGGACTTCACCTGCCCGTTCTCGTACGTCACGGAGGCGGCGCTGCGGCGGATGGAGGACGCAGGCGAGGTCCTCGTCACCCCCGTGCCGTTCGAGCTGTACCCGTCGCCCGCGCCGCTGCCGGCCGCGGTGGACGGGGGATGGGAGCCCGCGCTGCGCCCGCTGGCGGAGGAGCTGGGCATCGCCCTGCGCGTGCCGGCGGTGGTCGGGCGGACGCGCAAGGCGCACGAGGCCGCCGCCTTCGCGGAGACCAGGGGCGTGGGCCGGGCGATGCGGCAGGCGCTCTTCGAAGCCTGCTTCGCGGAGGGGCGCGACGTGGGGCGCATCGACGTGGTGGTGGAGGCGGGGCGATCGGTGGGCCTCGACCCGACGGAGCTGAAGGTGGTGCTGGACGTGGACGCGATGACCGCCGCGGTGGCGGATGCGCAGGCGCGCGCGCGGCGGGCGGGCGTGGAGGGCGTGCCCACGCTGCTGGCCGGCACGGGCGATGAAGCACGCGTGATCGTGGGCGCGCGGCCGCTGGCGGAGCTGCGCGCGGAGATCCTGGGAGCGCGCGACAACGGATAGAGGACGAGGGAATCGATGTCGGACTACGAGCGCAGCACGGTACTGCCCACCCGCGAGGTGCTCCGCATCGCGGACGAGATCTTTCCCGCGCGGGCGGAGCTCGCGCGGACCGCGGACGCCGGGCGCCACGGCGCCACCTACAGCGGCGCGGAGGGCACGGTGGTCATCGAGGTGCACCGCCACGGTCCGTCGGGCATCGTGACGGTGCGGACGGACCGGCTGCGCACGTCCAAGCTGGACATCGTGGCGCGCTACTTCATGAACCAGCTCCCCTACCAGCTCGGCGACCCGCCGCGCGAGTAGCACGCGTCGGGGTGTGATGCAGGCAAAACAAGGCCGGTCTCTCACGTGGAGACCGGCTCTTCGCTTTTCCCGATGTGTGGTGGCGGCGTTCTACCGCGGGGCCCCACCCCCCGGCCCCCTCCCCCCGCGCCCGCGAGACTCTGGTGTTTTGCCAGGGCTGGCGCACGCGGCGCGCGGAGAGGGGGAGACCTGAACTTCAGGGCGCTGGTCCGACGCGCAGGCCCAACAACCCTCCCCCAGACTTGGGGGAGGGTGGACGAGTAATGCGAGTCCGG
>DASTLD010000049.1:0-2119 GCA_035715345.1 Longimicrobium sp. | reverse complement strand
CGGCGGGTTCATCGTCATCGACGACCACAACCACGACGTGGACGGGGGATTCCACAAGACCGCGACCGCCGAGCTGCGCCGCATCTTCGGCGCGAACGCGCTGCGGCCCATCCCTAACAACCACGAGATCTACAGCGCGTTCTTCCGTTTCCCGGACGGGCCTCCCACCACCAGCCACGAGCTGAACGGCTGGGGCGACAACCTGATCCACGAGCAGCTCCACGGCATCGAGGCCAACGGGCGGCTGGGGCTGGTCTACTCCAACAAGGACTACTCCAGCGAGTGGAACTACCACGCGCGCAACAAGCGCTTCTCGTCCGTGGACAACACGCGCTTCGGGGTGAACCTGGTGGTCTACGCGCTGACCCGATGAGCCTGCCCGCGGCGCTGCGCGCGCTGGTCCTGCTGCTCCTCGGCGTCTCCCTCGCGCTCCCCGGCCTCTGGCGCGACCGCACGAGCGCCCCGCGCGTGGCGTGGCTCGACGACGCGCGCGACCTGGAGCGCGCCGGCGACTCGCTGCTGGTGGGCCGAGCGCCGCCCGCCATCGCCCGGTCCGGCAGCGCGCCGCCCACCGCGCGCGAGCTGGACCTGCTGGCCGCCGCCGCCCGCCGCGCCCCGCTCTTCGCCGCGCTGCCGCGGGAGACGGCGTCGGTGGAGGCGGATGCGCCCGCCCGCGCCCTCTCCGGCCGCGCCGCCGCCGTCGCCTTCCGCGTGCGAGGCGCCGCGAACGACAGCGTGCTGGTGCGCCTGGGCGACGACACGGGCGTGCTGGACAGCGTCCGCGTGCGCACGGACCGAGCGGGCAACGCGGCCGGTGCCTTCCGCGTGCGCCCGCCGCGTCCGGGCTGGCGGCAGTGGACGGTGGATGCCGCGGGCCGGCGCGCGCACACCGGCGCGTGGGTGGATTCCGCCGGCGCGCCGCGGGTGCTGGTGCGCGCCGGCATGCCGCACTGGGAGTCGAAGTTCGCGGTGCGCGCGCTGGAGGAGTCCGGCGCGGTGGTGGAGACCGCCTACGACCTGGGGCGGGGGATGTTCGTCGCCCAGGGCGGAGCGGCCATCTCGCCCGAGCGGCTGGCGCGCTTCGACGCCGTGGTCGTGCTCGACGCCGCGCCGCTGGGCGATGCGGAGCGGCGCACGCTGGCGGACTGGGCCGCGCGCGCGGGCGGCGGCGTGCTGCTGGCCGGCGGCCAGGCGGGCGCCGCCGCGTTCGGCCTGGCCGGCGACCTGGCCGCGGGCCGCGCGGTGGATGGCCCCGCGCTGGCGTGGTCCCTCCCCGCCGAGCTGGCCCCGCTGCCGGGCGACCGCGTGCGCTCCGCCGCCGCGCCGTTCCGCTCCGTGCGCACCGGCGTCTCCGTCGCGGCCAACAGCGGCGCGGGCGGGGTGCTGGCGCTGCGCCCGCTGGGCCGCGGGCGCGCCGCGGCCCTGGCGATGACGGAGACCTGGCGGTGGCGGATGGAGGCCGGGCGCGTCGCGGAGCACCGCGAGTTCTGGCGCGCGCTGGTGGACTGGCTGGCTTCCGCGCCGCGCGCCGCGCTCACCGTCCGCGTGCCCGAGCCCGTGGGCGCCGTCGGCATCCGCCGCGACGTGCTGGTCTACGACGCGCGCCCGGACCGCGCCGCGCCCGCCCCGCCGCTCGTCGTCACCCGCCCCGGCGGCGCCTCGGACACGCTGCCCGTCATCCCCGACGACCACCGCCCCGGTATCCTCCGCGCCTCCTTCGTCCCTGCCGCCGCCGGCCTGCACACCCTCGCCTTCGCCGGCCAGCCGCCGAGCGCCGCCTTCAACGCGACGACCTCCGCCGACACCACCGCGGATGCCTGGGCGCGCCTCTCCCTCCTCGCCAGCCAGTCCGGCGGCGGCATGGTTGCGCCCGACTCGCTGCGCCCACGCGTCAGCGCGCTCGGTGCGACGGGCGCGGCGCCGCTCTCGGGGCGGAGGCTTGGGTGGATCCTGTTCTTCGCGCTGCTGAGCGTGGCGGGGGCGGAGTGGGCGGTACGGCGGCTGCGCGGGGCGGCATGACGTCGCTCGCGGGCGGAGGCCCCCTCCCCCCCCAGCCCCCCCTCCCCCGCGGAGTGGGAGAGGAGGGGAGCCCGCCTGCGCATTCGTGCAGGACCGCGCA
>DASTLD010000048.1:0-4294 GCA_035715345.1 Longimicrobium sp. | reverse complement strand
ACAAGACCGGCGACGTGGACGCTGCGCGCAGCGACTGCGGGATCATGTACGGGCCCGACGCACCCGTGGCCGTCTGCGTGATGACGCGCGAGAACAGGGACACCTCGTACGCTCCCGACAACCCGGCCAACCTCCTCATCGCCCGCATCGGCGCCGAGGTCTATCGCCACTTCAACCCCTCCGCCCCCGCGCCTGTGATGCCGGGTGGGGTGAGGTAGAGCGCACACGATCGCTTGGCAGGGGGAGCCAGGCGCGTGGGCGGGTGCCCCCACCCGCTCGCTTAGGCTCGCACCCTCCCCCAAGTCTGGGGGAGGGTTGTTGGCGTCGGTGCGCAGGGCCAGCCCACGCGCAGTTGAGGTCTCCCCCTCTCCACGCGCCACGTGCGCCAGCCCCGACGTGAGCACCGGAGTTTAGCGGGCGCGGGGGGAGGGGGCCGGGGGGTGGGGCCGCCCGCGGTAGAACGCCGCCCCCGCTCACGAAACAACCACGATCCTCGCGCGCGGGCACTCGTGAGCGTGGCGTTCGCAGCCGCGCCGGCATAGCTTGCAAGGTGCCGTTGCGCGCCGGAGAACCCATCGCCCGTCCGTCCATTATGTCCGCTCCCGACGGCCGCACGCCCACGCCGCGCCAGATCGCCGAGCTGCTGTTCGACGCGCGCGAGCGCACGCTGCTGCTGGTCAGCTCCGTCCCCGAGGAGGAGCTCATGAACCAGCACAACCGGCTGATGAGCCCCATCGTCTGGGACCTGGGGCACATCGCGCACTTCGAGGAGCTGTGGCTGGTGCGCAACCTCGAGGGGCCGGTGGAGTTCGGCGAGATGCCGGGCATCTTCAACCCCTTCGAGAACCCGCGCGCCGTCCGCGGCGGCCTGGCCCTGCCGCGACTGTCCGCCACGCTGGAAAAGCTGGCCGACGTGCGCCGCGATGTGCTGGCGCGCGCGCAGAGCGGCGACGGCGGGCGCGCGGACCCCGAGCTGCTGCGCGAGGGCTACGTCTACCGCATGGTGGCGCAGCACGAGTACCAGCATGACGAGACCATCCTCCAGGCGCTCCAGCTCAAGGAGAACGGCAGCACCTACCGCGCGCCGCGCGCCGTCTCCCCGCCGCCGGGGCGGCCGGTGCCGGCGGACGCGGACGGCATGGTGCGCTTTCCCGGCGGCCGCGTGGAGATCGGCACCGACGACCGCAGCGCCGCCTACGACAACGAGCGCCCGCGCCACGCGGTGGAGCTGGCGCCGTTCCGCATCGGCGCCTGGGCCGTCACCAACGGCGAGTACCTGCGCTTCCTGGAGGCGGGGGGATACGACGAGCCGGCGCACTGGTCGGACGCGGGGTGGACGTGGAAGCAGGAGGGCCTGCTGGCCGCGCCGCAGTTCTGGACCCACCGCGACGGGCAGTGGTGGAGCCGCACCATGGACCGCGAGGCGCCGCTGGACCCGCAGCGCCCCGTCTGCCACGTCTGCTGGTACGAGGCGGAGGCGTACTGCCGCTGGGCCGGAGGGCGCCTGCCCACGGAGCAGGAGTGGGAGGCCGCCGCCGCGTGGGACCCGTCCACCGGCACCGCGCGCGCCTACCCCTGGGGCGACGAGCCGCCCGGGCCGCTGGACGCCAACCTGGACCAGCTCGCCTTCGAGACGGCGCAGGTGGGCGCCTACCCGCGCAACCTGTCGCCCATCGGCTGCTACGGCATGATCGGCGACGTGTGGGAATGGACGGCCAGCGACTTCCAGCCCTGGCCCGGCTTCCGCGCCTTCCCGTATCCCGAGTACAGCGAGGTCTTCTTCGGCAGCGACTACAAGGTGCTGCGCGGGGGATCGTGGGCCACGCGGCCGGGCGCCGTCCGCAACACGTTCCGCAACTGGGACTACCCCATCCGCCGCCAGATCTTCAGCGGCTTCCGCATGGTGCGCGATGGCTGAGCTGGCGCCGGCCGCGGACGCCGCGCTGCTGCGCGAGGTGGCGGAGGGACTGTCGCGCCCGCGGCCGGAGCTGCCCGCCAAGTTCTTCTACGACGAGCGCGGCTCGCGGCTGTTCGAGGAGATCACGCGCCTCCCGGAATACTACCTGACGCGCACCGAGCGGGCGCTGCTGGAGCGGTGGATGCCGGAGTGGGTGGGGGCGCTGGCCCCGCGCGCGCTGGTGGAGCTGGGCGCCGGCAGCGCGGAAAAGACGCGCATCGTGCTGGACGCGATGCTCGCCGCCGGGGGCGACGTGTACGTGCCGGTCGACGTGAGCGCGGGCTTCCTGGAGCAGACCGCGCATCGCATCGGAACCACGTATCCCTCGCTGCGGGTGATGCCCGTCGCCGCGGACTTCACGGCCGCGTTCGCGCTGCCGGCGGAGGTGCCCGCGCCCACGCTGCACGCCTTTCTGGGCAGCACCATCGGCAACTTCACCCCGGCGCAGGCCGTGGAGCTGCTGGGCCGCGTCCGCGCGCGGATGGGCGCCGGCGACCGCTTCCTGCTGGGCGTGGACCTGCGCAAGGACCCCGCGCGCATCGAGGCCGCCTACAACGACGCCGCCGGCGTGACCGCGGAGTTCAACCGCAACCTGCTGCGCGTGGTCAACGCGCTGGCCGGCGCGGACTTCGCTCCGGATGCGTGGGACCACCGCGCCTTCTACGACGGCGTGGAGCACTGGATCGAGATGCACCTGGTCTCCGCCCGCGCGCAGACGGTCACGCTCCCCGACGGCACCGCCTTCGCCTTCGCGGCGGGCGATGCGATCCGCACCGAGATCTCCGCCAAGCACGACCGCGGCAGCGTGGGGGCGATGTTCTCCGGCGCCGGGCTGCGCATCGAGCGGTGGGAGACGGACGACGACGGGCTTTACGCCATCGTGCTGGGTGCGCCCGCATGAGCCCGCCGCTGGACCCGGCGCTGCTGGCGGACGACCTGCGCGCGCACGCGTTCGCGCCGCCGCACGGGACGCTGCCCCTGCGCATCGGGGCGGAGGTGGAGCTGATCCCGGTCTGCGCGGAGACGGGCGCGCAGGTACCCATCTGCGCCGAGAGCGGCCCGTGCACGCTGCCGCTGCTGCGCGAGTTCGGCCTGCGGCGCGGCTGGCGCGAGGAGGCATCGCCGTACGGCGCGCCGCGCTGGGTGCTGCCGGACGGCGGGGTGGTGTCGTACGAGCCGGGCGGGCAGATCGAGATGGCCGGCGCCGCCTTCCGCTCCGCCAGCGCGCTCATCCGCAGCCTGCGCGGGACGGTGCAGGCGCTGCGGGCAGAGGCGGCGGAGCGGGGGATCGTGCTGCTGTCGTGCGGCATCGCCCCGGAGGGCGGGGTGGAGGACGTGCCGCTGCAGCTCCGCGCGCCCCGCTACGAGCGGATGACGGCGTTCCTGCGCGCCATCGGCACCGGCGGCGAGCGGATGATGCGCCAGACCGCGGCCATGCAGGTGAGCCTGGACTGGGGCCCCGCGCCGCTCCTGCAGTGGCGCGTGCTCAACGCCATCGCCCCGTACGTCACCGCCGTCTTCGCCTCGTCGCCCGTCTACCGCGGCCAGCCGACCGGATACCACAGCCATCGCGCGCGCGTCTGGCACGAGCTGGACGGCGGCCGCACCGGCATCCTTCCCTGCGGCGCCGACCCCATCGCCGAGTACCGCGACTTTGCCCTGCGCGCCCCCGCCATCCTGCTGGACGGGGGCGATGAATTCCTCCCGTTCGCGGAGTGGATCGCCCGCGGCGCGACACTCGACGACTGGCGCGCGCACCTGACCACGCTCTTTCCCGAGGTGCGGCCCAAGGGATTCGCGGAGGTGCGCGCGGCGGACGCGGTGGACCCGGCGTGGTACGCGGCGCCGCTGGTGCTGCTGGCCGGCATCGCCTGCGACGGCCCCACGCTGCGGGCCGCCGCCGACCTGCTGGGCGATCCCGACCCCGCGCTGCTCCATCGCGCCGCCCGCGACGGGCTCGGCGACCCCCCGCTGGCCGCCGTGGCAGCGGACCTGGCGGAGCTGGCCCTGCGCGGCGCCGCATCGCTCCCGCGCGGCTTCTTCAGCGGCGAGGACCTGGACGAGGCGCGCGAGTTCTTCGCGCGCTACACCCTGCGCGCCCGCAACCCCGCCGACGACGTGCTGGACGCGCTGGCGGTGGGGGCGGCGGACGGATGAGTGGGGCGACTGGAAACGTCGGTGTAAGGGGCAGGGTCCGGCGCGCGGGCCGCCGGGCGATTGAAATCGCGGCAACGAAAACGCGAAGTCCGCCTGCGCGGACTGAACGGGGGCCTGCCTCGCGTGGAGGCACGGATCCGCGCATTTCCAGGGTAGAGACGCCCCGCCGGGGCGTCTCTA
>DASTLD010000047.1:0-2163 GCA_035715345.1 Longimicrobium sp. | reverse complement strand
TGCCGCCTGTCGCGCGTCCGGCGGCCCGCCGCGCACCGCTGCCCCCCGTAGAGACGCCCCGCCGGGGCGTCTCCACCATGGGCATGCGCGATCTGCGCTCCCTCGCACGGCACTTCCCCGTTCAGTCGGCGAAGGCCGACTTCACGTTTCCGTTGCCGCGATTTCAATCGCCCGGCGGCACCGGCCTCCGCCTCCCGCGACCCCGACCGCGTCTCCGCCAGACCCGTCCGCGCAGGCGGACATCACGTTTTCACAGCCGCGAATTCATTCGCCGGGGCCCGTTCGCCGGCGCCCGCTGATCTCGCCCGGTATGCGTCCGGCCTCTGCTACCCCACACCGGCGCCATCGCCCACACCTGTCACCGCATCGTCTCGAGCACTCGAGGCGGCGACCTCAATCCGCCTTGAGCAGCCCGCGGCGGAGGGCAAAGCGCACCAGCTCGCTGCGGTGGTGCAGGTCCAGCTTCTCCATGATGCGGGCGCGGTAGGTGTCCACCGTCTTGGGGCTGATGAACAGCTTCTTCCCGATCTCGCTGGAGCTGAACCCCTCCACCGTGTACCCCAGCACCTCGCGCTCGCGGTCGGTAAGGCGAGACAGCGGGTCGTCCTGGCCCGGCTCCGACTTCTGCTTGAGGCCGCGCAGCAGCAGCTTGGCGCCGCTGGGGTAGAGGAACACGTCGCCCGACGCGACGGTCTTGATGGCCTCGATCAGCTCCTCGTCCGCGCTGCTCTTGGTGACGTAGCCGCTGCCGCCGGCCTCCAGCACCGGCAGCAGGTGCTCCTCCTCGCCGTGCATCGTCAGCACCAGCGTGCGTGCCCCGGTGCCCTGGGCCGCGATCTGCCGCACCGCCTCCAGCCCGCCCATCCCCGGCATCGACAGGTCCATCACCACCACGTCGGGGCGCATCAGCCGCGCCTTCTCCACCCCCTCCTCGCCGTTGGGCGCCTCGCCCACCACCAGGAAGCCCGGCTCCGCCTCCAGCAGCGCCCGCAGCCCCGCGCGCAGCACCGCGTGGTCGTCCACCAGCAGAATGCGGATCTGTTGGGGCATCAGGGCCGGGAGATGAGGGGGAGATGCGAAGCGCCGCCGCGGGTCCCGAATCTACCCGCGGCGGCACCCTTGGCAAGCGCCTGCGCCGCTACAGCTTGGACGACAGCCACTCCGGCGTCCAGCGCGCGAGCTGCGCCGTCAGCCAGGTGAACTGGCCGGAGAGCATGAGCACGCCCAGCAGCACCAGCATCGCGCCGCTGATGCGGTTGATCCACGGCAGCCAGCGGCGGATGTGCTTGAAGGTGGTCAGGAAGCGCTCGATGAGCACCGTCGACACCAGGAAGGGGATGGCCAGCCCGGCGGAGTAGACGGCCAGCAGCCCCATGCCCTCGCCCATGGTGCCGCGCGCGGCCGCCAGCGTCAGGATGCCGCCCAGCACGGGGCCGATGCACGGCGTCCACCCCGCGCCGAAGGTGATGCCTACCAGCAGCGTGCCCAGGTAGCCCACCGGCTTCTCCGCCAGGTGCATGCGCCACTCGCGGCCGGCGCCGGGCAGCCGCAGCACGCCCAGCAGGTACAGGCCGAACAGTAGCAGCAGCACCCCGCCTATGCGCGACACCCAGCCGCTGGCGTAGTTCATCAGCCCGCCCAGGAAGGTGGCGGAGGCGCCCAGCAGCAGGAACACGAGCGTGAAGCCGGAGACGAAGAGCAGGCCGTGCAGGAACACCGCGCGGCGGGTGCGGGCGGTCTCCGCGTCGCGCAGCTCGTCCAGGCTCATGCCGGTGATGAAGGTGGCGTAGCTCGGCACCAGCGGCAGCACGCACGGCGACAGGAAGCTGAGCAGGCCGGCCGAGAAGGCCACGAACAGGCCGAGGGACTGGGACTCCATGGGTGTGGATCGGGGTGGGGACGATGATCGTGTGGGGAAGATAACACGTGCGGCGGGGGTCTGCGCGGGCCCCCTCCTCCTCCCCGCCCGTCCTCCCCCGCGGAGCGGGAGAGGAGGGGAGCCAGGGCTGGTGCGGGGCCCCACCCCCCGGCCCCCTCCCCCGCGCCCGCGCACTCCCGTGCATCCGGACAACCCCGAGCACGCGGCGCGGGAGAGGAGAGGGGCCAGGGCTGGCGCGGGGCCCCACCCCCCGGCCCCCTCCCCCGCGCCCGCGCACTCCCGTG
>DASTLD010000046.1:0-3394 GCA_035715345.1 Longimicrobium sp. | reverse complement strand
GGCGTCAACCTGTACTTCGACGCGGCGTCCCGGCGTGCGCTGCTGCGGCCCACCGGCTGGGCGGCGCCCGCGCTGGCGCCGGAGGCGTTCCGCGCCGGCCTCTGCGCGGACCGCGGCAGCGCGCTGCAGCAGGCCACGGCGGCGGACTTCCTGACCTACCTGCCGGACGACATCCTGGTCAAGGTGGACCGCGCCTCCATGCTGACCTCGCTGGAGGTGCGCGCGCCCTTCCTGGACCACCGCATCGTGGAGCTGGCCTTCGGGCGCGTCCCCGATGCGCTGCGCGCGACCGCATCCGAGGGCAAGGTGCTGCCGCGCCTGCTGGCCAGGCGGGTGCTGCCGCCGGAGCTGGACACGTCGCGCAAGCAGGGCTTCTCGCTGCCGCTGGCCAGCTGGTTCCGCGGCGAGTGGGGCGGCTACGTGGAAGATGTGCTGCGCGGGGCGCCGGCGGGGCTCTTCGATCCCGGCGTGGTGGCCGGGCTGCTGGCGGGGCAGAAGCGCGGGCTGGCCAACACCAACCGGCTGTTCTCGCTGACGCTGTTCGAGTTGTGGCGCCGGGAGTACGGCGTTACCTTCGGCGCCTGAGCCACACAGGCCGCGCGCGCGGCCCGCACCCGTGCGGCGGGACGGAGTCGCGTCCCGCCGCACGCTCGATTTGAGCACGCATGGTCCTGTTCCTGTCCGCGCTGTTCATCACCCTCGTGTACCTGCTGCCGCTGTACTGGCGGCGGCTGGCGCGCGACCGTGCGCGCGCGCCGGGAGACCTGTTCCAGCCGGCGTTCTTCTTCTGCATGCTGGGGCTGCTCAACGTCCCCTACCTGTTCCTGATCGCCGCGGACCGCGCCTACGCCAGCCCGGAGCTGCGGCTGTCCATGTGGGTCACGGACCTGGAGCGGACCGCCGTGCAGTACGTGCTGCTGAGCGCGCTCTCGCTGCTGCTCATGATGGCGGGCGCCTACTCCGGGCTGGCGGGCATCGTGGGGCGCGCGCTGCCGGTGCTGCGGGCGGAGCGCTTCACGCGCGCGCGCACGGGGCGGGCGCTGCTGGTGGCGCTGGCGTTGGGCGTGCTGATGTACCTGTACTTCGTGAGCCAGGTGGGCGGGCTGGCCTTCCTGTGGGCCCACATGTACCTGCGCAGCGCGCTGGGCGCGGGCATGGGGTACCTGGGGATGGCGTACATGCTGCTGCTGTCCGTGGCGGCGGCGCTGCTGATGTACCGCCTGCGCTGGACGCGCAACCCGCTGCGCCGCGCCGCCACCTACGCCGGCGTCGCGTTCATCGGGGCGCTGATGGTGTCCACCGGCGGCCGCTCGCAGCTGCTGACGCTGCTGGTGCTGGCGTTCCTCATCGCCCACTACGCGGTGCGGCGGCGCCGGCGGCTGGTGACCCCGGGGACGGCGGTGCTGGGCGCGGTGCTGTTCGCCATCGTCCTCATCGTCCCGCTCTTTCGCCACCGCGGCGCGTACGACCGCTACGCCGGCCGCCCGGACGTGCTGGCGCAGGCCGCCTTCCGCAACCTGACGCCCATCGCCGGCCAGTTCAGCGGCTTCGACCGCACGGCGGTCATGCTGAACTACTTCGACCGCGCGGACCGCATGTGGCTGGGGCGCAGCTACGTGGACCTGCTGTACGCGCCCATCCCCCGCACCTTCTTTCCGCGCAAGCCGCCGGTGGACGACGGCGTGTACTTCAAGGAGATCGCGGACGGGCACCCGGTCACGCCCTCGCGCCCCGCGTACGAGATGCAGCCGACCTCGTGGCCCATGGGCAACCTGGTGCCGTACATGAACTTCGGCCTGGCGGGGCTGCTGCTGGGGATGTTCCTGGCGGGCGTGGCGGTGGGCGCCGCGTACGAGTGGATGAAGCGCTCGCGCTACACGCCGTTCACCATCTACATGTACTCCTACGTGGCGATGGGCGGCTTTTCGCTCAGCGTGCTCGGCATCGTGTACTTCCTGATCAACACCCTCCTGGCGCTGATGTTCTTCTGGCTGTTCTTCAGCCCCAAGCGCTGGCCGCGCCCCGCTTTGGGCGCAGCGCCCGCCCTCGCCGCGGGAGCGCGATGAGCCGGCCCGACTCGCTGCTGCTGGTGGGGCCGCTGCCGCCGCCGTACTACGGGCAGTCCGTCTCGTTCGGCATGCTGGTGCGCGAGGTGGACGGGCGCGGCATTCCCCACCGCGTCGTGGACCTGGCGCACGGGGAGAAGTCGGCGGCGTCCATCGGGCGGGCCACCTGGAGCCGCGCGCGCGACTACGCGGGCATCCTGGCGCGCTTTGCCCGCGCGGTGCCGGGCGGGCGCAAGACCCTGTACCTGACCATCGCCCAGTCGCGCCACGGCTTCTTCCGCGACTGCGTCATGATCTGGCTGGCTGCGCTGTGCCGGCAGCGCATCGTGGTGCACCTCAAGGGCGGCAACTACCACAACTTCTACGCGGACCAGCCGCGGCCGCTGCGCGCGCTGGTCCGCGCCACGCTGCGCCGCGCGCACCGCGTGCTGGTGCTGGGCGAGCGGCTGCGCTCCATGTTCGACTTCGAGCCCGCGCTGGCGGACCGCATCCGCGTGGTGTCCAACGGCCTGCCGGAGGACCGCCTGGAGGGCGCGGGCCCGCGCCGGCTGCCGGCGAGCCCCGCGGAGGGCCCGGTGCGGCTGCTGTACCTGTCCAACCTGATCGAGTCCAAGGGCTGGCTGGACCTGCTGGCGGCCGTCAAACTGCTGCGCGACCGGCTGGGCGAGGGCGTGGTCCGCTGCGACTTCTACGGCCTGTTCATGACCAACGCCGACGACCGCACGGTCCGCAGCGCGGAGCACGCCCGGCAGCTGTTCGACGGCTACGTCGCGGAGCATCGCCTGGAGGACAGCGTCGGCTTCCACGGCGTGGTCGCGGGGGACGAGAAGCGCCAGGTGCTGGCCCGCTCGCACTTCTTCGTGCTGCCCACGCGGTACAACAACGAGGGGCAGCCGGTCTCCATCATCGAGGCCATCGCCTACGGCAACGTGGTGGTGTCCACGGACTACCGCGCCATCCCCGACATGGTGGTGGACGGCGTCACGGGGTGCCTGGTCCCGTACGGCGACGCGGAGGCCATCGCCGGCGCGGTGGAGGCGCTGGTGCGGAGCCCGGAGCGGTACGCGGAGATGAGCCGCGCGGCGGTGGAGCACTACGAGCGCCGCTTCACGCGCCGCGCGCACCTGGACGCGCTGCTGCCGCACCTGCTGGACGCGGAGCCCGCGCTGTCGCCCGCGCCCGCGGCGGAGCGGCTGTCGACCGGGCCGCGGCCCTCCTCTCCCCGCGCCGGGTGAGGCGCATCGGCCGGTTGCCGCCGGGCCCGCCAAAGGCTACGTTGGCGGGCTCTTTGCGCGCGACAAGTGTTTCCTTCAGGGTGACGTGATGAA
>DASTLD010000045.1:0-5920 GCA_035715345.1 Longimicrobium sp. | reverse complement strand
TCGGCAGTTCTCCGCGTCCTCTCTTTTGAACCTCTGCGCCCTCTGCGTGATATCGCAGTTCAGCCGCCCTCGCGGGAAGCGCCCGCGGCGAGACGGTCGAGCGCGTCGCCGGTCAAGCGGAAGACGGTCCACTCGCTCATGGGCTGGGCGCCCAGGCGGCGGTAGAAGGCGATGGCGGGCTCGTTCCAGTCCAGCACCCACCACTCCAGGCGCCCGCACCCGCGCTCCCGCGCCAGCGCGGCCAGGTGCGCCAGCAGCGCGCGCCCCACGCCGTGCCCGCGCATCTCCGGCCGCACGTAAAGGTCTTCCAGGTAGATGCCCGGCTGCGCCAGGAACGTCGAGTAGTTGTGGAAGAAGAGCGCGAACCCCGCCGCCTCGCCGTCCACCTCCGCGATCACCGCCTCCGCGCCCGGCCGAGGCCCGAACAGCGTGGCGCGCAGCCGCTCCTCCGTCGCCACCACCTCGTGCAGCAGCCGCTCGTACTCGGCGAGCTCGCGGATGAAGCGCAGGACCAGCGGCACGTCCCCCTCCACTGCCGCGCGGATGCGGAGTCCGCTCATCGCGAGTCGCCTCGGGGCAGGTGGGACGGCGGAAGTCGAAGCAGGTGCCGCAGCGGGTATCGCAGGGCGCAGCAGTCGCTCACCGGGTGCCGCACACGCCGGGCCGCTCCGCCGCAAGGAGCCACGCGAACGCCGGCCGCCGTTGGGGGACCGCACCCCGGCTGGCGGCGGACGGCGCCCGCGCGGAACCTCGAGCAGCTACCTCCCGGACGTCGCTACGGCCGACGCGGTCAGTGGCAGCTGCAGGTGCAGCAGCAGTACGGGTCGCAGGTGCCGCAGTACGTGTACCCGCAGCTCGCGTCGTAGCACGTGCCACAGTTGGTGGCGCAGGTGCCGCACTCGGTCGCATTGCAGGTGCCGAGGCAGCTCGCGTAGTCCGTGCACTCGAAGCAGCTGTCGACGCAGGTCGTGCCGTCCGAGCAGTAGCGCGCGTAGGTGTCCGGCGGAATGTGGCCGTGCACCGTGCCGCGCTCGGCCGGCGTCTCCACCGTGTCGAAGCTCTCGACGGAAAGGGTGTCCAGGTCCAGGCGCATCTTCTTCATCTGACTCCTCCGGTGTGATGGGACGAGGAAAGGGGTGCGGTCCCCGGGAAAACACGATGCAGACCGGCCGCACGGGACGGCGCAGCCGGAGCGCGGCGATGGATCAGCTCGGATGGATCAGCACGGGAGTGCTCATACCGGGTCCGGTTCGTTCCAAAGGTAGAGATCTAGCGCCTTCAAACCATTTAATGCCACCAATAGCGATTTGGCAAGGGCTTCTTGAACACCGCATGTTCCGCGCCTGCATGCAGAAAACTTAAGCAAGAAAGGAAAGTATTTGCCGATCAGACCGGTCCAGAGCCAAGGACACCCAGGACTATATATAATCGTTTTACGTCATATTGCACAAAGATTGGAGAGTTAGGCGAGGGAAGCGTTTAGACCCTAACGACGCGCCAAGAAGTACGGGTGCGAAAAGCGAATACACCCGGCGCATCTCGCGCCGGGTGTGATCGCTTCGGACCTGGTGGCAGGTGCAGCAGCGGGTGTGGGTGCAGGTGCCGCAGCAGGAGGGGCGGCAGCCGCGTCATCGCAGGTGCCGCGCTCGAGGGCGCTACACGTTGCCGAGTTGGCTCAGGCGCCGCAGCCGCACGCGTTGTCCGCGGACGCCGACGCGTGCAGCGCGCTCACCGCGACTCCGGCAGCGGCATGGCCAGGATCACGTCCAGCACGGGGTCGCGGCCCGCGGCGTAGTCCGCCCAGGTGACGGGCACGCGCACCTCCGGCTCCAGCGACGGCGCGTCGCGGCCGGGCAGCATCTCGAAGCGCCGCGTCGAGTGGTAGACGGTGGCGCCGCTGTTCGGCAGGCGGAAGCTGCGCACCTCGCCAAAGTGGTTGGGACGTCCGCCGGTGGGCTCGCCGACCAGCGTGGCGTGCGTGCTCCGGTCGAGCTGCGCCGCGTTCATCATCCCCGACGAGAAGGTCTGCCGGCCGATGGCCACGAACAGCCGCCCCGGCGCGTTTAGCCGGTGCCGCCAGAGGCGGTTGACGAACGGCTGCAGCACGCGCGAGTCGCCGCCGCCGTTCAGGCGCATGTCGATCACCAGCCGCTCCGCACCCAGGCTGTCCGCCGCGGCGAACACCTGCGCGGCAAAGCGCTCCATCGGCAGCGTGGGATCCGGGCGGCAGCGGTTGTACTGCACGTACATCGTGCGCGACTCCGGCAGGTACTCGCTCCAGTAGTACGCCCGCGGCCGGCTGCGGTAGAGCGGCATCACGGGCGGCGGCGGGCCGGTCCGGAACGCCGTGTCGCCCGCCAGGCGGAACGGGACCGTGATCTCGCGCGCCGCGCCGCGCGTCTCAAGGCGGAACGTCACCGCCGTGTCGCCGAGCCCCGCCAGCGGGAGCAGGTCCGGCAGCGCCAGTGCGTTGACGTGCACCGTGCGGCGGTTCATCTCGTTGTCGGCGGCCTGGAACACGCCCAGCCGGGTCAGGGCGCTGTCGGGGTCCATGCCGCCCACCCGCACCACGCGCGCGCCGATCAGCTCCGCGTACGCGGGCGCCGCGCCGGTCAGGCGGATGCCGTCGTCGAACCAGTAGAACTGCAGCGGCAGCAGGCGAAAGGGGATGCTATCCGGCGGCAGCAGGCTGGTGTGCGCGTCTCCCCCCAGCGCCGTGACGCGGATCATCCCCGCGAGCACCTGCCGGTTGCTCAGGCGGGGGATGCTCTCGCGGAGCGCCGCCACCTCGCGCTCGAAGCGCTCCCGCCCCGCGTGCGCAAAGAAGTCCGGGTGCCGCCGCGGCAGTGTAGCGAGCGAGTCCAGGTCCTCGCGCCACGCCGCCACGCGCGCGCTGTCCGCAGGCGCCTGCGCGACTGTCGGTGATCCGGCGAATGTCATCAGCGCCGCGGCGAGGAGCGTCCTGCGCATGTTCGGAGGGAGAGCAGGGGTGGCGATTCGGGGGGCTGGGCCTCAGCCTACGGCCGCGCCTGCCAGCGGACCAGCAGGTCCGTCAGCCGGCGCACGCGCGGCGTGTCGTACGGGGGATACAGCAGCTTCGTGAGGCTCAGGCGGCCCTGCACCAGCACCGCGCGCTCGTGGCTGAAGGCGCGGAAGCCGTGGAAGCCGTGGTAGCTGCCCTGCCCGCTCTCGCCGGTGCCGCCGAAGGGCAGGTCGGGGTTGCCCAGGTGCACGATGGCGTTGTTGACCACCGTCCCGCCCGCGCGCGTCCCTGCGACGATGCGCCTCGCCGCGCGCCGGTCGCGCGCGAACACGTACAGCGCCAGCGGCTTGGGGCGCGCGTTCACCATCGCCAGCGCCTGGTCCAGGTCGCGGTAGGAGACGATGGGCAGCACCGGCCCGAAGATCTCCTCGTCCATGATGGGCGCGTGCGGGGGCACGTCCGCCAGCAGCGTGGGCGCCAGGTAGCGCTCGTCCGCGTCGCGGTCCCCGCCCGCGGCGATGCGTGCGCCCGCGGCCACGGTGCCGTCCACCGCGCGCGTCAGCCGGTGGTACGCGGCGTCGTCGATCAGCCGGGGCAGCGACGTGCTGGCGCGGCGGTTGACGCCGTACATCCGCGTGAGCGTCTCCGCCGCGATGCTGGCGAACTCCAGCGCCTGCGACGCGTGCAGCAGCACGTAGTCCGGCGCCACGCACGTCTGCCCCGCGTTGACGAACTTGCTCCAGGTGATGCGCTCCGCCGCCGTCCGCACGTCCGCCGAGCGGTCCAGGATCGCCGGGCTCTTGCCGCCCAGCTCCAGCGTGACCGTGGCCAGGTGCTCCGCCGCGGCCCGCATCACCCTGCGCCCCACCGCCGTGCTGCCGGTGAAGAACACGTGGTCGAACGGCATCGCCAGCAGCGCGTCGGCCACGTCGACCTCGCCCTCCACCAGCGCCGCCTCGTCCTCGGGGAACGCGCCGGCGATGATGCGCCCCATCACCCGCGATGTGTGCGGCACCTTCTCCGACGGCCGCAGGATCACGCAGTTGCCCGCGGCGACGGCGGCCACCAGCGGCGCAAAGGTCAGCAGCAGCGGGTAGTTCCACGGCGACAGGATCAGCGCCTGCCCCTTCGGCTCGTACTGCACGTGGCTGCGCGCGTGGGCCAGCAGCACGGGGGTGGACACGCGCTTCGGACGCATCCAGCGCCGCAGGTGGTGGACGGCGTGGCGGATCTCCGCCAGCACCACCTGCAGCTCCGTCAGGTCGAACTCCGCCGCGTTCTTGCGGAAGTCCGCGTACACTGCCGCGTGCAGCTCCGCGCGGTGCCGCAGCAGCGCGTCCCGCAGCGCGCGCAGCCGGGCGCGGCGCTCGCGCGGGCCGGTCGCTGCCACGCGCCAGCGCGCCTCGCGCTGCACGGCGAACAGCCGCCGAGCGCGCTCGATCTGGTCGGTGGAGGACGGGGCGGCGCCGGGGATGGGCGGGGCGAGGGTATCCGTCATCGGTGAAAGGTGCGTACGCCGGGCGCGTGGCGGAAGTCCATCACCCGCCACGCTCCATCTCCGACGCGATCTCGCCGCCCAGCAGGATGACCAGCGAGGTGACGTACATCCACAGCAGCAGCACGGTCACCGTGCCGAGCAGCCCGTACGTGGCGCTGTACGATCCGAACTGCGTCACGTACAGCCGGAACGCCGCCGTGGCCAGGACGAAGATCACCGCCGCGAGCGCCGCCGCCTTCACCAGCGTGCCCTTGCAGCGCGACTGGTCGCGCAGCGGCAGCACGTAGTAGATCAGCCAGAACGTGCCGGTGATGAGCGCGAATCCCAGCGGCCACTGGAGGACGCCCCAGACGACGCGGCCCGTCTCCCCCATCCCCAGCGCGTCCGCGATGCCGCCGCCGCCCAGCAGCACGGCGCTGCCGCCCAGGAACAGCACCGCGCAGGCGGCCAGCATCCCCACCGCCAGCAGCTTGCGGCGGACGAAGGTGCGCCGGCGCGTCTCGCCGTAGGCCGCGTTCAGCGTGTCTTCCAGCGCGGTGAAGACGTTGCTGCCCGCCCACAGCGCCAGCAGCAGGCCGATGGAGAGGGGCCCGGGCGCGTTGCGGTGCACCACCTCGTCCACGAAGCCGCGCACCAGGCCCGACGCCTCGTCCGGCAGCGTCGTGGCCAGCCGCCGCGTCAGCCAGTCGCCCGTGGCCGCGCCGCCGAAGAAGCCGGTCAGGCCGAACAGCGCCATCAGCGACGGCGGAAAGGAGAGGAAGAAGTAGTAGGCCACCTTCGCGGCCTGGTTCGCGACGTCGTCGCGCTTCATCTCGCGCAGCACGCGCTTCCACAGCGGAGCGGAGGCCGGCAGCGGGGCGAGCGCGTCGTCGGCGGGAACGTGGGCCTGGGCGCGGGTATCCATCCACGGTGTCAGAATCGGGGTCCATGGAACGTGCGATTCCCACCGGGGCGCAACGCACATGCCGGTTGCGTTGTACGAGATACGGTAGCAGATTTGCGCCCAATGCACGTCCCGCTTCCCACGTGGGTGGAGGTAGGATGCGAAGGGTTTCACAGACGGCCGCCGGCGTCGTCCTCTTCCGCAACGGGGGCGGCCCCAGGCGATATTTGCTGATGCGCTCCGCGCTGACCCGCCGCCCCATCTGGGAGTTCCCCAAGGGCGGGGTG
Source organism: Longimicrobium sp. (assembly GCA_035715345.1). Classification (GTDB taxonomy): domain Bacteria; phylum Gemmatimonadota; class Gemmatimonadetes; order Longimicrobiales; family Longimicrobiaceae; genus Longimicrobium. Next base: position 269 of record DASTLD010000045.1, on the reverse strand, counting down.
GAGAGGGGCGAGACGGAGGAGCAGGCGGCGGTGCGGGAGCTGTGGGAGGAGGCGGGCATCGGCCGGGACGCCATCTCGCTGATGGACGGCTACCGCGAGGAGGAGCGCTACGTCTTCACGCAGGGCCGCGGCGAGGAGCGCACGCTCATCGTCAAGAAGGTCGTGTACTTCCTGGCGGAGACGGAGGCCGAGGAGGTCACCATCTCGCGCGAGGCGGAGACGTACCGCTGGGCCACCTACGAGGAGGCCATGCGGATGATCCGCTTTCC
>DASTLD010000044.1:0-16388 GCA_035715345.1 Longimicrobium sp. | reverse complement strand
AAGCCCTTCAAGGTCGCGATGGTGGCGTGCATGAGGAAGTTCCTGGTGATCCTCAACACCATGGTGAAATACAACACGCCCTGGTGTCCGTCAGCCCTGCCAGCCGCAGGCTGACAATACAGTTGCTGAGGGAGCGCCGCGCGGAGCCATCCCATGCACCGCCCTCCGGCGCGACCGAAGGATCTTCTGTGCCTGCACCGGGGATTGCCGCGCAGCACCGGAGCCGCCGCCGCACTCGCGCACGACACAGCCGCGCGCATTCTGCGGCAAGATCCTTCGGTCGGCGCCACGGGCTGGTGCGTGCGGACAGTGTGGCGCGGCGCCTTCCTCAGGATGACATCGCAGTGCCTTCGCTTCCCTGGTCGTTCCCCATCCCCCATTCCCCATTCCCTATTCCCTAGCCCTTCGCCTTTGCCTTCCCCCGCGCCTTCTTCGCCGGCTCCACGGCATACTCGAGCATCACGATGCCGGTGCTGGCGTACATGCGGTGGCCGGTGAGGCGGAGCCTGGCGCGGGGGGCGGGCGCGGGGAGGAGCGGGATGCCGCCGCCCAGCAGCACGGGGACCACCGCGATCTCCACCGTGTCCACCAGCCCCGCCTGCAGCAGGCTGCGGAACACGTCGCCCCCGCCGAAGATCCACACGTCCTTCTCCGACGGCTCCTCCCGCACCGCCCGCACCGCATCCTCCCATCCCTCCGACAGGATCGTGACGCCGGGATGGTCCTCCGGCCGCATCGTGCGCGACAGGACGATCACCCGCGAGCTCTTGGGCATCCAGTCGCCGTGCGTGATCATCCCCTCGTACGTCACCCGCCCCATCAGGAAGGTGTCGAACTGGGCGAAGAGCGCGGCGAAGTCGATCTCCGGGTCCGTCACGATCCAGTCGAACTCGCCGTTCGGCCCCGCGATGTACCCGTCCAGGCTCGCGGCCACCTGGTAGCGTATGCGTCTCATCGTCGTGCATCGGGACAGGGGTGGACCGGGGAACCGGGCTCCGTGTCAGCCCTGCGGGTGCCGGCACCCGAGCCCGGCGCCGACTCCGGCGCGCCAGGCGGCTTCGACGGCGGGGCCGGGACGGCCACGGCCGCCCCGGGCCCCGAGCGAGGTACGATACGCTGCCGGCGGCATTCTCACGAGGGCGGACGCGGCGCCTCCGTCATCACCACGGGCGAGATGCGGGTGCCGCAGATGCGCAGCACCCGGCCGTCCGGCAGGGAGTGGGACTGCTCCACCACGATGGCGCCGTCCGGCCGCCGCGTAAAACGCACGGGGTGCGAGGGCGTCACCCGCCGGTTCTCGAGGTAGTAGCGGAACTCGTCGCTGAGGAAGCGGTCGATGGCGGAGTCTCCGGCGGCGCGCAGGATGCCCAGGTGCAGCTCCCCGCGCCACGTCCGCCCGTCCGCATCCGCCTCCGGGTGCTCCCGCAGCCAGGCGTAGCCCGTGCTCGTCCCGGACGCCTCGCGCGGCACCCACGCCAGCGGCAGCGAGTCCGCGCGGGTGGAGAGCTCGAGGTTCATGCGGTAGCCCCGCGCCCGCACGGGTCCGCCGTCCCACCGGCGGGCCGTCCCTTGATAGTCGACCATGTACGGGTGCGCGCCGGTGCGGCCGTAGAACACGGCGGGGCGGCCGCCGTCCAGCGCGACCTCGAAGCGGTAGGTGCCGGCCACCTCCGGCGACAGGGCCCTGACTCGCTCGTTCTCCACCTCCCACATCGCGTCCTCGAGGATGCCGTACGCCGGCCAGGCACGGGCCAGCTCCGGCTCGCGCGCGGCCCAGGCGAACAGCGGGGCGTACGCGTCCGCCGCCGAGGCGCGCGCCCGCGCTTCCGCCGGCAGCAGCTCCAGCACGCCGAAGTAGTCCTCCACCTCCATCAGCGGCGGAGCGTCCGCCCGCCGCCCGGCGCCGGCCTGCCGATGCGGGAAGGGAAAGACCCACGGCGTGCGCACGTCGAAGGTGGGCAGCCCGGCCACCCACTGCTCCCGGTCGCGCAGCTCGGCCACGATGACGCCGCGCACACCCGGCTCCGCCCACCGCGCGCTGCCCGTCCACTGCGCGGGCGAGCAGTCCGGGTGCGTGCCCCAGGGCACCAGCACCGCGCGGCCGCCCGACGCGACGAGCTCGGCGGCGGTCACGCCCCCGAAGCGCTCCACCTGCACCACCTGCCCGTACACGGGGCGGTCCCCGCTCACCGGCGGCCGCGGCGGACCCATGTGGGTGGACGACATCGCGGCACCCCCGGGCACCGGCCGGATGCCGGGGCCCGCCTCCACCGTGTCCGGCAGCCCGGCGGCGATCATGAACACCGTCCCGGGCCACTGCCGGAACGGGTAGCCGCGCATGGTGCACGCGCGCGCGGGCGCCGACGCCAGGGCCAGCGCCGGGAGGACCAGCAGGATCGAACGAAGGAAGGGTTGCATCGCGTGCCTCCTCCTGCGGGGTGGGCACCGGGTGCCGGGAAGGCAGGGTGATCCGCCCGGTGCACGGGAGACAACGCCCGGGGCGGGCGCCGCCGTACAGCAGGAGGGAGACGCCGCACGCCACCGGGCACGCACAGCGCCGGACATCCGTCGGTCGGGGTGATGGAAGACGAGGCCGCGTCACCGCTGGCCGGCGGCTTCCACTGCCGGTTCTACAAGGAAAAGTGCCTGCGCCACGTCCGGCTCATCCCTCACGATGAGCCAGGCACGCGGCGATCACCGCATCCGTACTTCGTACTTCGTACCTCGTACTCCGTACTCAGCGCGTCAGCACGCCGCGATACTTCTCCCACTCGTCCAGCACCATGCCCGCGCCGCGCACCACGCAGGTCAGCGGCTCCGGGTCGCGGTGCACGGGCAGGCCGGTCTCCTCCGCCAGCAGGCGGTCCAGCCCGTCCAGCAGCGACCCGCCGCCGGTCAGGAAGAAGCCGCTGTCCACGATGTCGCTGGACAGCTCCGGCGGCGTGATCTCCAGCGCGCGGCGCACTGCGGCGATGATGGAGGCCACGTGCTCGCGGAGCTGCTCGCGCACCGCCTCGGAGCTGATGCGGACGGTGCGGGGGATGCCGCTGACCAGGTCGCGGCCGCTGACCTCCATCTCCTGCTCCTGCGCGCGCGGGTGCGCGGAGCCGATGCGCATCTTGACCACCTCCGCGCTGGCCTCGCCGATCAGCAGGTTGCACTGGCGGCGCAAGTAGGCGGCGATGGCGTCGTCGAACTCGTTGCCCGCGATGCGCAAGGACGACTCCGCCACGCTGCCGGACAGGGCGATGACGCCGATCTCCGTAGTCCCGCCGCCCACGTTGACCACCATGCTGGCCTTGGGGGTGGTCACGGGCAGGCCCACGCCCACCGCGGCGGCCATGGGCTCGCTGATCATGTAGACCTCGCCCGCGCCGGCGGAGGCCACGGCGGAGCGCACCGCCCGCCGCTCCAGCTCGGTGATGCCCGACGGCACGCCGACGACCACGCGCGGCTTGGGACGGAACAGGCCGCGCTTGACCACGCGTCCCATGAAGTGGCGCAGCATCAGCTCCACGCGGTCCACGTCGGCGATGACGCCGTCGCGCATGGGCTTGACGGCGATGATGCCCTCCGGCGTGCGCCCCACCATGCGCTTGGCGTCCAGGCCGATGCTGACCACCTTGCCGTCGTTGCCGCGCACGGCCACCACGGAGGGCTCGTTCAGCACCACGCCCTTGCCGCGCACCTGGATCAGGGTGTTCGCGGTCCCGAGATCGATTGCGAGATCGGCCAAAGCTGCTGCTCACGTGAGGATGCAAAAGGACGGCGCCCGGCCGTCCTCGTGGACCCCTATTCTAACCACGGACGCGCTCCGCGGCGAATGCGTGTCACGCGGAGCCGCGGAGGACGCGGAGACCCGCAACTGCATTTCACGCAGAGGACGCGGAGGTTCAACGGAGAGGACGCGGAGGAACCGTGGAAGGACGGGTCAGTTCTCCCCCTCTCCGCGCGCCGCGCGCACCGAGCGCCGCTGCCCACGCTTGCGCTGGTGCGGCGCGGGGGGAGGGGGCCGGGGGGTGGGGCCGCCCGCGGTAGAACGCCGCCCCGTTTCCACAGTCAGGCCCCCTGCCCTTCCCCTCGTCCCCCTGCCGGTCTATCTGTAAATCCGTCCGCCGCGGCCGATGCCCGCCGCACGCACCGACCCTTCTCATCCCCCGATGGACACGACCTCCGCCGCACCCGCCCCGCCCGCCGAGACCGTGGCCTCGCTGTGCGCACGCGCGCTGGCGCTGCGCCACCGCGAGCCCGGCGCCGCCGTGGAGCTGGCGGAGTGCGCCGTCGCCGCGGCGGATGCGTTGGGCGATGCGGGGGAGCGGCGGAGGGCGAGGGGGGCGCTGGGCGGCTGCCTGTCGCTCGTCCCGGACGAGGTGCTCCGCGCGCGGGACATGCTGCACGCCGTGGTGCGCGAGTGCCAGGAGGCGGGCGACGACGCGCTGCGCTGCCAGGCGCTCAACGAGCTGGCCGCGAACCACGTGGTGCCGCAGGAGCACGCGCAGGCGGCGCACCACGCCCGCGCGGCGCTGGAGCTGGCCCGTGCGCTCGGCGACCGGCGCGAGGAGGCGCGCGCGCTGCGGCTGCTGGGCACCGCGCGCGCCGGCACCGGCGAGTTCGTCCCCGCGCTGGAGGACCTGCTGGCCGCGCTGGCCGCCCACGACGCCGCGGCGGACGCGGGCGGCGCGCTGGACGATGCCGCGCGCTGGGAGCGCGCGACGCTGTTCGGGCGCATCGCCGTGGTCTACAGCAACATGGGGCAGCCCGAGCAGGCCATCTCCTACTACCAGGTGTCGCGCGACACCTTCGGCGAGCGCTACCCCGCGCAGGCGGCGCAGACGCTGTACCGCATGGGCATCGCCGCGGAGGAGCTGGGGGACCTGGACCGCGCGGAGGCGTTCCACCACGAGTCCGTCCGCCGCAACGAGGCGCTGGGCGAGCAGGAGGAGCGCGCGCTGGGGATGCTCGGGCTCTGCACCGTCGCCAACCTGCGCGGGCAGTGGCGGGACGCGCGCGCCATGCTGGAGGAGGTGATGCGCGTCCTGGGCGCCAGCCCCGTGCACCGCAGCTACTACTCGGACGCGCTCTGGGCGATGGCGGACGCGGAGTTCGGCCTGGGCCGGCCGGCCGAGGCGCTGGACTGCCTGCGGCGCGCGCTGCCGGTGTTCGAGGACGCCCGCCGGCCCGCCGCGCACCGCGCGCACCTGCACCAGCGCTTCTCCCGCATCCACCGCGCGCTGGGGGAGATGGAGCAGGCGCTGGACCACTTCGAGCGCTTCCACGAGCTGATGATGCGGCACCTGCAGGAGCAGGCGGACAGCCGCATGTCGGAGATGATGGCCCGCTTCGACACCGAGCGCGCGCTCAAGGACGCGGAGATCTCGCGGCTGCGCAGCGTGGAGCTGGAGCGCGAGATCGCGGAGCGGCGGCAGGTGGAGGCGGCGCTGGCGCGCGCGAAGGAGGAGCTGGAGGCCACCAACCGCGAGCTGCACGCGCTCACCATCCGCGACCCGCTGACCGGGCTGTTCAACCGCCGCCACCTGGACGAGCGCTTCGCGGAGGCGTTCGCGCTGGCGCGGCGCGGGGCCATGCCGCTCAGCGTCATGATCTGCGACCTGGACGACTTCAAGCGGATCAACGACACCTACAGCCACGGCGTGGGCGACGAGGTGCTGCGCGCCGTCGCCGGCATCCTGCGCCGGAACGTGCGCCAGAGCGACCTGGTGGCGCGCGTGGGCGGCGAGGAGTTCGTCGTCCTGTTCCCCGCCACCACGCTGGAGCAGGCCGCCGCCGCGTGCGAGAAGCTGCGCGAGCAGGTGGCCGCGCACCCGTGGTCGGATATCCGCCCCGGCCTGGCCGTCACCCTCAGCATCGGCCTGGCCGCCGCGGGGGAGCACGCGACGCACGAGAAGCTCCTCTCCGACGCCGACCGCAACCTCTACCACGCCAAGCGCCAGGGAAAGAACCGCGTCGTCGCCTGACCTACGGCGCGTCCAGCAGCGCCAGGCCCAGGGCGATGCCGGCCAGCACCACCACCAGCACGATCGCCCAGCGCGCCGTCGCCACGAACCGGGTGTCACGCCGGGCGAGGACGGTCTCGTTGGTGTAGTAGTGCGCCGGCTCCGCCTCCAGCACCCATCCCTCCCTCAGCAGCGCGCGGAACGCGTCCGCCTCGGCCTCGTCCGCGGGGTGGTAGCGCACCGCGCGCCCGGGCTCCGTGGCCCCCGCGCCGCGCAGCTTGGCGATGATCGTGTCGTTCCTCACCGGCGCAAACATCACCCGCCTCCGCTCGTCCGATGCACGCTACTCCGGCATTACTGCCGGCTTTCGGAATCGTAAGTTGCCCCCGATCAACACCGCACGAACTCACCTAACAGGCAGACGATCTCCAATCTCGGGGAGCGGCGCTAGGACGGGATTTGTAGTCGCCGTAGACCAAATAACCTCCACATCGCATGGGTACCTACTATCACGGCGACGGTGAAAAGAGCCCATATGAGGACTTCGGCGCCGGGCGCGGTGAGTAAGTTGAATTCTCCTGTTCTCCGTTGGCGATTCCCGTAGGCCAGCAGCGTCTGGAGCATGCTCCCTAATGCAACCACTGTGATCACCCATACCACGTAAGCTGGTGCGAGATACCGCTTCAACGTCGCAACACGGCCTTGCCAGAGAGGAACTTCATGATCAATGAGCGTAGTTCCGACGGCGTCGTTCAGCCGCTGCTCGGCGTGCGCAAGGAAATAACCAGAACGAAAGATCAAGTGGCTAGACACGAGCCAATACGCGAGTACCGCGGCGGCAACGACGGGAACGACCGGAAAGAGTGAAGCCGGATCCACAGACGGTGAGAAGATCAACACTGCCGCGAGTCCGATGATTGTGAGCCTCCATATCTGGTGCTGGGACTCGATCGTCGTGAGCAACTCCGTCCGTAGAGCTTCCATGTGCTTCTGAATGATGTCGACCCGATCTTTGTCCATTGCTGCATCCTCCATTGCTATGCTTGACGAGACCAACGGTGAGTACGGGCGGCAGGCGCCAGACCACCCCAGCCCGGCCCTCCGGACGACACTCGCTCACGAGCCCATGCCGCGCGCCATGGCGGTGGCGGCGAACACCATCGCCACCACCAGCGCGAGCTGGATGCGGCTGATGCGCGCCAGCAGCGGCGCGCGCGAGGTGTCGACCGCCTCGCCGCGCTGCACCTGCATCCGCCAGCGCACCAGCGTCATCATCGGCCACATCTCCAGGGCGATCAGCAGGGCCAGGATGCCCATCTTGGTCCAGAAGACGTGGTTGCCCAGGTAGTACGCCGTCGACTTCTCCGTCTGCGCCAGCAGCCGCCACAGGCCGGTGCCGATCCAGAGCACGCCGGCCACGCCCCAGGCATTGTCCGCGTGGAACACGCGCTTGAGCCCGGCCGCGTCCAGCGGCGCCGCCAGCACGCGCGAGCGGTTGGCGACGGCGCCCGCGCCCACCCCGAGCGCCACCAGGTGCAGTGCGGCCAGGATCCAGCGGAGCAGCATGGGTCGATCTTCCGTGAGGTGGGTGGAAGGGAGACGGCAGGGTGATTCAGCCCTCGCGATCGCAGAGGTACGCGTGCCAGAGGATGCGGGCCGCCACCGCGCGCCAGGGGCGCCAGCGCTCCGCGTGGGCGGCGGCCTCGTCGCTGGTGGGGATGTGCTCGCCGCCGAGCATCCGCCCGAGCGCCTTGTGCAGCGCCAGGTCGCCGGGCGGCCACACGTCGGGGCGGCGCAGCGCCATCAGCAGGTAGATGCCCGCCGTCCACGGCCCGATCCCCGGCACGCGCACCAGCAGCTCCGCCGCCCGCTCGTCGGGCAGCCGGTGCAGCGTGCCCAGCGGCAGCTCGCCCGACGCGACGCGTTCGGCCAGAACGCAGAGGTAGCCCGCCTTCTGCCGCGTCACGCCCAGCGCCTGCAGCCCCGCCATCCCCGCCGCGGCCACCGTCGCGGGGGTTACGCCGCCCAGCGCGCGGTCGAGCTTCGCGAACATCGCGGCGCCCGACGCGAGCGACACCTGCTGCTCCAGGATGATGCGCACCAGCGTCGCGAACCCGCGCGGGCGCGCCCACAGCGGCGGCGGCCCGTGCCGCGCGACGACGTCCGCCAGCCCCGCGTCGCGCGCCGCCAGCTCCCGCACGCCCACCAGCAGCGACGCGCGCGTCAGCACCGGCGCCGGCGCTACCTCCACCGCCACACGTACGCGTGGTCATCCCTGTCCAGCAGGCGGAGCTGCTGCCCCTCGCGCGTGAACCAGAAGTGCACCGTCCCGGCGCCCGACCCCTCGTCCGGCCGCAGCGTGAGCGCGTTGCGGTCCACCTCGTACGTGCCGCGCACCACCGGCATCCGCGCGTCCGCCTGGCTGCGCGTCCGCGCGGCGATGGCCATCTCGTACCGCCCGTCCTCGCCGAGAACCAGCATCCCGCGCTCCAGCACCACCTCCGGCTCCTCCGCGGAAGGCGCCGGCAGCGAGCGCCCGTTCACGCTCACCAGCTCGTACCGCCCGGCCAGCGGCTGCCCCGCCCGCGGCGCCGTCGCGCACGCCGCCACCAGCAGGAGCAAGGGGATGAGGATGCGCATGGGAGATCATCCGGGAGAGGAGATGGCCGTTGCCGCCCGCGGTACGTAGGTGGCGATCCGCCGCGCGCGTACTCCGGCGTTCAGCCCTGCGCCGGGAGCGACGGCGGGAGAGCCGGGGCCGGCGCGTCCGCCGCCTTCACGACGACGGCCTGCCCCCACGGCAGCTCGATCACCGTGTCCGCGCGCCCGGCGAAGTACTGGTCGAACGCGCGGCGCACGCCGGGGTCGTGGTAGTCGTCGCCCACCAGGATGCCGCCGGGCAGCAGGCGCGGGTGGAAGAACTCCAGCGCGTCGCGGGTGCTGGGCTCCAGGTCCAGGTCCACGTGCACGAACGAGAACCGCTCGCCCTCCAGCCCCTGCGTCGTGGCGGGGAACACGCCCGCGTGGATGCGGACGCCAGGATAGGCGCCCAGCAGCCGCTGCACCGCTGCGCGCGTGGCGTGCACGGTGCCGAAGTGCTTGCGGAGCTGCATGAAGCGGCTGGGCTCCGGCTCCTCCGGCGGCGACTGCAGCAGCTCGAACACGTCGAACAGGTGCAGCGTGGCGTCGCCCTTCTCCTCGCAGATCAGGCGCGCCGTGCCGCCCGCGAAGACGCCGGCCTCCGCCATGGCCCCGCCCAGCCGCCGCGTGGCACGCACGCAAGCCAGGATGTGCATCGCGGCCGCGTCCTGCACCAGCAGCGGCGCCAGACGCCGCGTCTCGCGCACCAGGTACACGTCCCCGTGCGCCTGCCGCCCCACGAGCTGCATGATCATCGCCCCGCGCCGCAGCAGCCAGCGCCGCAGCACGCGCCCCTTCAGGCTGCCGCGCGTCTTCTTCGTCGGATTGCGTTTCCCTCGCAGTCGCAGCATCGGCTCAGCGGCGTGGTTGGATGAAAGCTTCGCGATCAACCTAAGACGGGCGATGACCGGGTGCCAAGCGGACGCGTTCCTGGAGGACTGCCGGACGACGTGAGCGGCCCCGCGGCAGCGAAGCCGCGGGGCCGGTGGTCTTCCTGGCCTGTGAACGGATCAACAGTACGGGACTGCGCTCACGGGAGGTGGCGGCACGGATAGCCGCACGAGCCGTAGCCGTCGCCGCAGGTACCGTAATCCATGCTGCAGCCCCGGCAGCTGTAGCCGCACGTGTAGGCGCAAGTGTACTCGCCGCAGGTGCCGTTGCAGCTCGCGTCACAGGTCCCGTTGCAGCTCGCGGCGCAGGTGCCGTTGCAGCTGGCGTCGCAGGTCCCGTTGCAGCTCGCGGCGCAGGTGCCGTTGCAGCTCAGCGCGCAGGTGTACTGGCCGCAGGCCGTGAACTCCGTGCCGCCGCAGCAGCACGGGCAGCAGCAACAGCAGGCGCAGTAGTACTGCTGGTGGCCCTGCACCGTCCCGCGCTTTGCCGGCGCGCCCGGGTGCGTGTCGAACGATTCGACGTGGAGCTGGTCGAGGTCGAGCTTCAGCTTGCTCCGCATGGGTCGTCCCTCCTGGTGTAGGTTGAGCGATGATCAGCGGTGGCGGGCGAGGGGCCGGCCGCCGCCCACGAATGCGTCAGGGGATGGGGTCACAGATCGCGTAGCCGCACGAGCCGTAGTTGCGGCAGGTGCGGTCGTACTCCGTGCAGCCCACGCACGTGTAGCCGCAGCTCCCGTTGCACGTGCCGTTGCAGCTCGCGACGCAGGTGCCGTTGCAGCTCGCGTCGCACGTCCCATTGCAGCTCGCGTCGCAGGTGCCGTTACAGCTCGCGGCGCAGGTGTACTGGCCGCAGGCCGTGTGGGCCGTGCCGCCGCCACAGCAGCACGGGTAGCAGCAGCAGTAGTAGCAGTACTGCTGGTGGCCGTGCACCGTGCCGCGCCTCTGGGCCTCGCCCGGATGCGTGTCGAACGATTCGACGTGGAGCTGGTCGAGATCGAGCCTGAGCTTGCTCCGCATGGTCGTCCCTCCTGGTGGAGCGGTGAAGTTGCCGGCCCGCGGACGCGGCTCCGGCGCGAACGGCCGCGCCCTCGCCGGGGCGACCGCAACGAACGTGAAGTCCAGAAAGGCGCTTGCCTACACTGATGTTCCGTGGGGAGCGGGGCCGGCGCCGGAGACATGCCGAGCCGAGGCGCCTTCCAGCGGACACATTCGCCTCCCCGCCGCGGTCCCGCAAGCGGCTGCTGCCGGCGTGCGTGTTCCTAATTAACGGCGCAAATCGTGTTCCACCCTGCCTGAACGGAGCCGGCCCCGGGGCGTCTCCGCGGGGCCGGGTCTGCGTCAACCGCGCGATTCAGCGCGCGCGGGATCGCGATCAGTCGGTGGGAACGATCCGGTACAACCTGCCGCTGGTGCCCGTGGGCCCGGCCGAGTTGGTGGTGAGCACGTACATCTCGCCGCGCCGGTCCTGGCCGAAGCCGAGCAGGTAGTGGTTCAGGCGCGCGTTGGTGCTGGTGGTAATGGACAGCTCCTGCATCTGCCACAGCCCGTCGCCCAGGCGCGGCGTTGCCACGAGCAGCGTCCCGTCGGGCGCGCCGAAGCTCTTGCTCCAGTCGCCGAAGATGTAGCGCCCGCGCAGGCGCGGCAGCTCGCGGCCGCGGTACATGTATCCGCCCACCACCACCAGCCCCAGCCCGCCGTTGCTCAGGTGGGCGTACTCGATCACCGGGTCGGTCAGCTCGATGCCCGTGGTCGGATCGACGGTGGGGCAGGAAGGCGGCGTGGTGCGGTTCGCCTCCGCGTCGAAGCAGTGCGTCCCTTCCTTCACGTTCCAGCCGTAGTTGCCGCCGCGGCTCACCCGGCTGACCTCCTCCCACATTCCCTGCCCCGCGTCGCCCACCAGCAGGTCGTTGCCGCCGCCCATGTCGAACGAGAAGCGGTACGGGTTGCGGAAGCCGTACGCGTAGATCTCGTCCAGCCCGTCGCGCCCCACGAACGGGTTGTTCTGCGGGACGGCGTACGGCAGCGCGCCGTCCACGTCGATGCGCAGGATGCTGCCCAGCAGGTTCTGGGTGATGTCCTGTCCGTTGCCGCCGCCGTTCTCCGCGTACCAGTCGGCGACGTGGTTGGCCCCGTTGTCGTTCGCGCCCCCGCCGTCGCCCACGGAGATGTACAGGAGGCCGTCGCGTGGCCCAAAGGCGATGGTGCCGCCGTTGTGGTTGAACTGCGGCTTGTCGAACCGGAGGATGATGCGCTCGGACGCGGGGTCGGCGCGGTTCAGGTCGGCCGAGACCTGGAACTCCGCGATGGTGCCCGTGTGGTCGAACCCCGCGGCGCCGCCCGCGCGCAGCGGGGCGCTGTAGTAGACGAAGAAGCGGCCGTTGTCCTCGTAGTCGGGATGGAACGCCAGGCCCAGCAGCCCGCGCTCGTCGAAGCCCGTGCGCAGCGTGACCATCTTCGCGCGCACGTCCAGGAACGGCTCCGAGCGCAGCCCTCCGTCCGCCTGGATCACCCGGATCACCCCCGCCTGGTCCACGACGAACAGCCGCCGCGAGCCGTCCGGCGGCTCCACCAGGTGGACCGGCGAGGTGAATCCCTCCGCGACCAGCTCCAGCCCGACCACCCCCTCCCCCTCCCCCAGCGGACGCAGCCCGGTGGGCCCGTCATCGCACGCGGCGGCCAGCAGCAGCGCCGCGGCCGCACAGACTGATCGACTCCCCATCATCCTTCCACCTCCCCCTACAGCGGTGCACACAACCGCCGCCACGCTGTACGAGTGCGTGCGGCGCGGACTCCTCCGCGTCCTGGCCTGGCCGTCGGCCGGCGCCGGGTGGATCGCGTATACCCCCGCCGCGCGCAAGAAGCACGCATCGCCATCCCGCCCACGCGAGATGCGGCATAACCCCAGCACCCACGCGGCAGATCGGCGATCCGGAACGGTCGGTGGCCTCTCCCGCACCGTCCGCCGGTGTTTCGCTGCGACGCACCTGTCTGCCTGCGAAACAGCGTCTAGCGATGCCAGCCCCATCCCGCTGCCGCACATCGCATTAGCCTGGACCGGCAGCCATCCCGGAAACGCACCCGGCCCCGCATCTCTGCGGGGCCGGTTCTGTTCTAGTGAGGCAGACCCGCCGAGTGGTCGAAAGCGGCGCCGAAGCTCCCGGTATCGGGTGGTCTCTTGATTCGCTGCCGCTGCTCAGACCGCTCGAACTTCGGCGAGCCGCTTGACTGCGTGCTCGTCGTCCCAGCAGACGGCGGCTTCCCATGCAGCCCAAGCTTGCGCGGCGATGTCGCGCGCGCCGTCGTCGAGACCGGCGGCGTTGTGGGGCAGCACCAGGTCGAGGTCGGGGACGTCGACGCGCGCCTCGTCCCAGTCGATCAGCGCGACCCGATCCGCCATCATGCGGATGTTGCACGGATTGGGGTCGCCGTGGACGACGCATGTCCGACGTCCGGCGAGCCGCGCCCACGCTGCCCGGCATCGAGCAACGCCCTCACGCGGCATCGCGCCGAGGTCGATCTTCGTCCCGGTCTCGGCGTGCAGGAGGTCGGTCGACGATCGCCATCCCGGGCGCTGCGGCCAGCCCTGCGTCAACCGATGGAGCCGGCGGAGCGTGTCCGCCACGCGACGCCAGTCGGCCTCCGTCTCGGGCGGTCCGCCCTCCACCCAGGTCATCACCACCAGACCGTCGGCGAACAGCCGGCCGTCCCTGGTCCGGATCGGCACCGGCACGGCTAGGCCTTTACGGTCGAGGTGCTGGAGGAGTTCGGTCTCCCACGCGAGATCAGCGTCGCTCCTGGCACCGAGACGGCCGACCGCCAGGTGCCCGTGGACGCGCACGCTCCACACGTCGTTGGCGACTCCGCCGGCGAGCGGTTCGATGCGAGTGGCGTCGGGACCCCACTGCTCGAGTGCCTCCCATCCCACTGGCGACATCATGGTTTTCCAATCCGTACGGCCTAACGACACAAGGGCCAGGGGTGCGGGGCCGCCGCGCAAGACTTTCGTCCCCCCTGAAACCATGCAAGGCCCCGCATCCCCTGCAGCCGATTGTTAGGCCGCGGCTGGGCCGAGATTGGCAAGGGTTTTTATGGTCTAGCACGACGAAATATCACTTGGTCAAACGTTATGTACGACGTTGTAGCTCCAAACAGGCTTGCCAGGCATCCCGGGGCTACTTCTACACCAACCTTAGTGATACTGTGAAACTCCCATCCGTGCTGCGAATGCCGATTGATGAGGGATTGTAATTGCGTGCTTACCGTTCCAGCGTTCTCAGCGGTGAAAAAACCAGTAGTTATCCTGCCGATAAAAGGAACAGCAAGATATTCTCCCTCAATGACTCCTGCCGCAATACTTTCTTGAGACCTAGGAGGCGAGCTGCTCGCGGTAGACTCTACAGATCGCGTGCGAATGGCGACAAGAGCAGGAAGCCTCGCCTGAATCTCCTTTGGTAGCGGTTCGCCGCACTCGGTGCACCACGAGTACGGAGACGACGCATCGATCGATGCGGAACACTTCGGGCACTTCGCGATCTCGGCCATGCGCCCCTCCCATGAGAAGAAACCGTGTGATCGGCCTAACGACACAAGGGTCAGGGGTGCGGGGCCGGCCGTCCAAGGATCGCATGGCACGCGAGGGGTGGCGCGGCGGCTCGCCGCCTGTGGGAACACACGCAGCCGTGGGAGAGACTCCTGCGGCTGCCACGATGTTTGCTCAGCGGCCTAACGACGCAAGGGTCAGTGGGGCGGGGCCGACGCGCAACCCTTTCCCTCACCCCAAAAACATGCCCGGCCCCGCATCCACTGCAGCCGATTGTTAGGCGCCCAACACCCAACCCAGCCGCTGAACCAGAACGACACCCTGAAGGTGGTGGCGCCGGCGGACCGCGGAGTTCGTGCGCACCGGCGTGGCGCACCCCTGGGCTTGCTCCTTCAGCGGGCTCGCGCGAGACAGCCGCGCCGCACAGCCGCCGGCCGAAGCGCAACGTGACCTGGTGCGCGGCGGTGACTCACGCCGCGGCAGCCTCGGTTACGATTTCGCACACCGAAACTCTGTCGCCGCTCGGGGCCCGGACGCAAGACTTTCATCCCGCCCCACAGCATGCAAGGCCCCGCACTCTTCCGCCCGAAAGCATGCAAGGCCCCGCATCCCCTGCAGCCGATTGTTAGGCCGCTGACGGCGCGCGGGCAAGGGCAAGGGTGTTGGCTCTAGAGCACGAACGCTTATGGTTGGATCAGCCCGTAACCCCACGCCCACCTGTAGATGTACTCGCGAAAGCATCTGATCCTCGGCCAGAAACAGCCGTAGGCAGGCTGAGCCCCGCATCCTCTGCAACCCGATGTTAGGCCTGCCGGATGATCAGGAGCGTGCATAGATTAGCCGTTCTTCCGCGGCGCCTTCGGCTTCTTTGGCTTCGGCAGCGGCAGTGCTGCCTCGGTGGCTCGAATTGCTCGGGAAAGCAGCTCGCTGTCATCCAGATGCTCGCTCAGCAACAGGTGCGGCTTGGCTCCAGGATAAGGAGCACCCTCGGCTGCGTTGGGAATCAGCGCCCGTCCAGCCGCTGTCGGCTTGAGGAGCAGCTGGTTGTCACACACCAGGGCGACAGTCTTGGTGCCGACGTAGATGGCGTATTCACCGAACATCTTCTTGAAGGAGACCTCACCAACGCCCCGGAGCTGATCACAGACGTGCTGCACGAAGGCCAAATCGGAAGCCATAGCGTTCTCCTAGATGGTGGGCCTAACGACACAAGGGTCAGGGGTGCGGGGCCACGGCGCAACCCCTCGTCACGCGAAAACATGGGCGGCCCCGCATCCGCTGCAGCCGAATGTTAGGCGCGCGACGGCCGACACCCGCCGACGCAGAGAGGCCCATCGCAGGTAGGCGCCCGGGCACAGTAGGCACTCGGCCCCGTAGTTCTCCTCACTCCATCAGTTTCGCTGAATCCAGCGCCGCCAAGGCGCGCGCCTTCAAGGGGGAGTCGTCTTCGGTGCGTCGTACCACCTCAATCGCCTCACGCAGTTCGCTGCGGAAGAACTCACCGCCGCCTTCCACTAACGCGATAAGCGCCTGAAGGGCTGCCTCTACGTTGAACGGATTATTGTGGCGAATGCTGAGCCGGAGCCATTCAATACACTTCTGGACAGCAAGCGTTGGCCCCCGTTTTCTCAGACTTTCAACCTCCTCTTCGAGTAGGTCGATTCTGAGTTCGGTGAGCTCGTGATCCAACTTGTTCAGTTTCCTAGCGATCGGATTGAGCGCAGACGTGGCTGCCGACTCAGCTTCCTTCCGTACGTCGTCCCTCAATGCCGGCAGGGCCTCCTGAACCTGAGTTCGCAAGAGCCTGAGCTCTTCCGTGAACTGATCCTGGTTGTGGCGTGCTTCTTCCCGGAGGCGTGCCTCTTGGGCGCGAATCTCCTGCTGAGCTGCTACAAGCAGTTCCTCCCGCATCGCGTTCTTGTCCCGCTCGTAGAGACGGAAATTCACCCACCAGCCTGATGCAAGGAGTACGGCCGCAAGCGTGAATACACCTCCTAAAGCCCAGTACACTGTGTTCAGCAGACTCTCGTCATACTCACGTAGGATCTCAATTTCTCTGCGCTGAAGAAGTATCAACGAATCGGTGCTAGCGAGCGCACGAATGCTGGGTACCGTGTCGCGCTGAGTAGTAGCAGTTCTAGGCCCGGTCGGCGAGGATGCCTGACCACTCCCGGCGCCGGGGCACCCAACCAAGACATAGAGCAGCAACGCGATGGTCGCGAATTTCTTTGACATTGGGCCTTTCCAGATCTCGGACACAGGAGGGAACGGTAGCTCTTTCCGCACTGGCTATCGCCTGCACTACTCGTGCAGAGGCAGGTGGATTCACTACCCAATCAAGTGCATGAGCGGGTTCGGATCGAG
>DASTLD010000043.1:0-2946 GCA_035715345.1 Longimicrobium sp. | reverse complement strand
TCGCAGATCCGCCTGGAGGTGCACCGCCGGCGCGTGCTGGGTCCCCTCGGCCAACTCTTCTCCGGCATCGCCTGGGTCATCGAGAAGCTCTTCGTGATCCGCTAGTTCGTCGGAAAGCACGAAGACCCCCTCGACCGTGGTGCAGCGTCGCGTGGCTAGTGCTCGATCGTCACCTTCGCCCAGACGTGATTGCCGACGATCCGCGGGTGGACCTCGTGCACCTTCATGACCTCTCCGCGGCGGACGACGCCGATCGCGTTCGCCATCTGGTAATCCGAGGAGGGCAGAGCCTCGCGGATGTTCAGGGGCCTGTTCGTCCTGTACAGCTTTCCTGGCTCGGGAAGGACGGAGCCGATACTGACGGTCGGGCCGTGTCCCCATCTCCCTCTGCTGAAGGTTCCAAAATAGACCCACCCTGAGTTCGTCGTCGGGATCTCAGCGAGGATCTCTTGGGCGGCGGTCTCCGTGCGAATCTTGAAAGTATCGGAAGATTCGTTCGCACCTTCTCGAGAGATGATCCGGCTCGCGATGTGTCTGTACACGAGGGTGTCGCGCGAGCCGAGATCGATGAGCACTTCTTTCAACTCCTCGCGATTGCTCGCCAGAATCAGGCTGACCACCATCTGAGGATCATCGCGTTTGAGCATGTAGAGCGCGTAGGCTGCCATCTTCGCTTGCGCCGTTTCCGGCTTCACCAGCATGTCGAAATAAGGCGGCATCGCCTCCACGGTAGCAACGGTCGTCTGGAGGTGTGAAATGTTCCGGGAGAGTTCTTGCTGGCTTTGGTTCAAATACCAACCGCCGATGCCGAGGATGAGTGGCGTGAGGATGCTCGCCACTACCTGAATCCGCTGCATATTTGCCCCTTCTGACATGATGTCCCTCGCCGGGTGGTGATGAGTAGGACGTTGAGCCGTAGACCCGATACTCGTATTCAGATGGGCTTACAATGATCTCTTCCCAACGCTCCCGCGCGACCACATCGGCACGCTTGATCTAACGCTATTTGCATAGAACCTGGGCCAAAGCCATTTTTCGCCGGCACATCACAGCTTGAAGCTTTGGTTACAACCTTATGATCGACCTTCTGCAGCAAGCCCGCGCGGCGGAGAAGGCGCAGGCGCTGTTCTACCGCGCGCTGGCGGCGCAGGCGGAGGAGCGCGGCGACGCGGCGCTCAGCGAGCGCTTCAACGAGCTGCACGCGGACGAGCAGCACCACGTGTCGCGCCTGACCGCGCGCCTGCTGGAGCTGGGCGCCGCACCCGACGAGCTGGCCGCCTCCTCCGGCCTGGTGGCGATGGACGGGTGGGAGGACGCCGCCCGCGCACGCGAGGAGGACGAGGTGCGGCGCTACGAGGCGCTGCTGGAGGCAGAGATGGACGAGGCCACCCGCGCGCTGGTGCGGGAGATCCTGGAAACCGAGCGGCACCACGCCGCGGAGCTGGGGGGCAAGTGGACGACGGCGTGATGCTGGGGCTGCGCGGCAGGCGCGCGCTGGTGACGGGCGGCTCGCGCGGGGTGGGCCGCGCCGTGGCGCTGATGCTGGCCCGCGCGGGGGCGGACGTGGGCATCGGCTACCTGAGCCGCGAGGCGGAGGCGGAGCAGGTGGTGGCGGAATGCCGCGCGCTGGGCGTCCGCGCCTTCAGCCAGGCCGCCGACGTGGCCACGCCCTGGGGCGCGGAGATGCTGTTCGAGCGTTGCCTGGTGGAGCTGGGCGGCGTGGACCTGTTCATTGCCAACGCGGGCGTGTGGGTGCCGGACGAGGTGCCCATCGCCGGCATGGGCGACGCGCAGTGGGAGCGCACGCTGACGGCCAACCTGACCAGCGTCTTCCAGACCGTGCGCCTGGCCTCGCGCTTCGTGGGCGACGGCGGCCGCATCGTCATCGTCTCCTCCACCGCCGGGCAGCGCGGCGAGGCCTTCCACGCGGACTACGCGGCCAGCAAGGGCGCGCTCATCTCCCTCACCAAGTCCGTGGCCGTGGAGCTGGCGCCGCGCGACGTGACGGTCAACTGCGTGGCCCCCGGCTGGATCGACACGGAGATGGTGGAGCGGCCCATGGCGGAGGGGCGCGCGCGCATCGAGGCCTCCATCCCCCTGGGCCGCGTGGCCAGCGCGGACGACGTGGCGGGGCCCATCCTCTTCCTCTGCTCGTCCCTCGCGCGCCACGTGACCGGCGAGATCCTGAACGTGAACGGGGGGAGCGTGCTCTGTGGCTGAGGGCGGCAGTCTCCCGCGCGTCCTGCTGCTGGCCGCGGGCGGCACCATCTCCATGCGCTACGACCCGGAGCGCGGCGGCGCGGTGCCGCGGCTCTCGGGGCGCGAGATCCTGGACTTCGTGCCGGGCGTGGAGAAGGTGGCGGCCGTGGAGGTGCGCGAGTTCGGGCGCCATCCCGGGCCGCACATGACCATCGAGCGCATGTGGGAGCTGCGCGCCGCCGTGCTGGAGGCGTTGCGCGAGGGCTTCGCGGGCGTGGTGGTCACCCACGGCACGGACACGGTGGAGGAGACGGCGTACCTGCTGGACCGCTCCATCCCCGCGCCGCAGCCGGTGGTGGTCACCGGGGCCATGCGCAACTCGTCGGAGCTGTCCTGGGACGGGCCCGCCAACCTGATGGCCGCCGTGGAGGTAGCCGCGGCGCCGGAGTCGCGCGGGCGGGGGACGATGGTGGTGATGGACGAGGAGATCGTGCAGGGCGCGGAGGTGGTCAAGACGCACACGGAGGCGGCCGGCACCTTCCGCTCGCCCAACTGGGGCCCGCTGGGCGTGACGGACAAGGGCCGCGTGCTCTTCTACCGCGAGTCGCGCCGCAAGCCCGCGCTGGCGCCGGACGCGCCGGCCACGCCCGTGGACGTGGTCAAGATCGTCGCGGGGGCCGATTCGCGGCTGGTGGAGGCCAGCCTGGACACCGGCGCGCGCGGCATCGTGCTGGAGGCGCTGGGGCG
>DASTLD010000042.1:0-13133 GCA_035715345.1 Longimicrobium sp. | reverse complement strand
GTCGCCCAGCACGATGGAGCCCTGCCGGTTGGCCGTGCGCGCGTTCTTGCCGATGGCCACGGAGAACTGGCCGCTGGCGCTGTTCTGCAGCCCGATGGCCACGCCGAAGTTGCCGTTGGCGATGCTGGGGCCCAGGACGATGCTGGCCAGCCCGCCCGCGATGGAGCTGGGGCCCATGGCCAGCGCGTCGTCGCTGGTGGCCTGCGCGCCGCTGCCGATGGCCACCGCGCCCACACCCGACGCCGTGCCGTTGAAGGCGAACGAGCGGTCGGCGCTGGCCGTGCCGCTGTTGCCCAGCGCCACCGACTCGTCGCCGCTGGCGGTGGTGGACGTGTTGGCCGCGAACGAGTAGTTGCCGCTGGCGCGCGTGTTCATCCCGAACGCCGCCGAGCCGAAGCCCAGGTTGCTCGCGTCCCAGTAGGTGGAGCCGAAGCTGCTGACCACGCCGGCGCGGAAGGCCGCCTTGCCGCCGTACCACATCACCCGCGAGCCGGACCCCGTCACCGGCACGCCGCCGGCGCCCACGGACGACTCGTTGCCGTCCCACGTGCCGATGGTGGCCATGCCGCCGTCGCTGTTCACGCGGAACCTCATGGTGGAACCGCTGGACACGTAGAGCAGGCTGTCCGTCGTCTGGGCCGCGGCCGGTACGGCGGCGCCGAGCGCCACGGCGGCGGCGGCAAAGGTGGTGCGGATGCGGGTACGCATGGCTTCGGTCCGGTACGTGGTTCGTTGTCTCGCGGCGGAGGGGGCTCGCGGATCCCCCCGCCGTGTTCCTCGGTCGTGCCGTGTCCCGGCGCTCAGGGCACCGAGATGCTCACCGCGCCGCCCTGGCTGGTGATGGTCATGCCGCCCACGCCGGTCACCTTCACCGCGCTGGTGAACTTGATGCCGCCGCTGGCGCAGGCGTCCACGAACACGCCCGTCGACGATCCGCCGGTGGCCACCGCGCCGCTCAGGTTCAGCGTCGTGCAGGCGCCCGCGCTCGTGCTCTTGACGTGCGCGGAGCCGGTGCCGCTGGCCGTGACCGAGCCCGCGTACGACGGGCTGCCGCTGCCGTCCACGATCTCGATGGCGTAGCCGGTGGCGCCCGTGAGCGCGCCCGTGCCCAGCGACACGCTGGTGGCCACCGCGTTCAGGTAGACGTTGTTCGTGCCGCCGCCGGAGCTGAGCGAGGTGAAGGCGCTGGCCAGCGTGCCCGTGGTCAGGCTCAGCGCCTGGCCGCCGGCGGCGATGGCCACGTCCGCGTGCGTCAGCGTGCCGAAGCCGGCGCCGCTGATGGCCTCGCCCGCCGTGGTGGCGAGGGTGAAGCCGTAGAGCCCGTTGTTGGTGCCCAGGTTGACGCCGTCCGCGCCGCTGATGGTGACCTTGGTCGCGTTGGCGCCGTTCATGGCCGGCAGGGCCGTGGCGCTGGCGGGCGGGGTCAGCCCGGTCAGCGCGGAGAGCGAGCTGGCGGCGTCCTGGCCGATCAGCTTCTGGTCCGCCAGCAGCCCCACGGGGCCGGTGTAGGCCGTCGCGCTCTCGTAGAGGAACACGTCGTCGCCCGGGCCCGGGTCGCTGCCCTCGCCGTCGTTGGCGCTGTCGAACGCCGCCAGGCTGCTGAACGGCGACGACAGCCGGCCGCACCCCGCGGACACCTGCGTGCAGGTGGCGGCGTTGTTGTCCACGAACCAGATCATGCCGCTCACCGTCAGCGTCACCGTGGCGCTGTCGCCGCCGGTCAGCTTGTAGCGGAAGCGGTCCGTGCCCTCGAAGCCCGCGGGCGGGTCGTAGGTGAACTTGCCGCGGTCGGTGCCGGACGCGGTCACGGAGACCGCGCCGCCGTTCTCCGTCACGCCCGTGGCGCCGTTCCAGCCGGCGAAGATCACGTCGGCGTCGTCGTCCAGCGTGTCGTTGCCGGTCACGCTGAACGGCGTGGCCGCGTTGGCGGAGTTGACGGACACGTTGCCGAGCACCGTCTCCGCGTAGGTGTCGTCCGCCGGGTCCGCCAGCGGCAGCACCGTGATGGTGTCCGAGGTGCCCGCCTCCGTGCCGCCGGTGCGCGTGGCGGTCAGCAGGCCGTTGCCGTGGGCGTCGAAGGTCACGGAGTGGCTGGCCAGCACGCCCGCCGTGAACGCCGCGGTGGTGCCGCCGCCCGCGCCGAGCGCCAGGTTGGAGGTCACGTCCACCGTGCCGGTAAAGCCCGTCGCCAGGTTGTCGTGCGCGTCGTAGGCGGTCACCTGGACGTCGAAGGCCTTGCCGGCCTCCTGCGTGCCGATGGCCCCGCCGCCCGCCGCCTCCACCGTGAAGTGGTCCACCGCGCCCGGCGTGGCGCTGGCCGTGAAGGTCACGTCCGCCAGGCCGCCCGCGGACGCCGTCAGCGTGTTGTTGTTGGTGCCCGCGGTGGTGCCCAGCGTCCAGCTCTCCACCGTGGCGATGCCGCTGGCGTTGGTCGTCGCGGGGCTCCCCGCCACGCTGCCGCCGCCGCTGGCGACGGTGAACGTCACCGAGACGCCCGCCACCGGGTTGCCGTAGGCGTCGGTCACCAGCACGGCCGGGTCCGTTGCCACGGCCGTGCCCGCCGTGGCGGACTGGCCGGTGCCCGCGGAGGCGGTCATCGCCGCCGCCGCCGCGCTGGACACCGCGAAGCTGCCGCTGGTGCCCGTCTCCGTGCCGCCCAGGCGCGTGGCGCTCACCGTGTGGCTGCCGGCGCTGGTGACGGTCACGGAGTGCGTCAGCACGCCGCCGCTGAAGCCGCCCGCGCTGCCGCCGCCGGCCGAGAGCGTGCCGGTGCTGCTGATGACGACGCTGTCCGCGTAGGTGGTGACCACGTTGCCCGCCGCGTCGCGCGCGGTGACGCGGATGCCGAAGCTGCCGCCCGCCGTCTGCCCGCCGATGGCGCCGCCGCCCGCCGCCTCCACGTCGAAGTGGTCCACGGCGCCCGCGGTGGCGCTGGCGGTGAAGGTCACGTCCGCCACGCCCGGCGACGACGCCGTCAGCGTGTTGTTGTTGCTGCCCGCCGTGGCGCCCAGCGTCCAGCTCCCCACCGTGGCGATGCCGGCGGCGCTGGTGCTGGCCGAGGCGCCGGTCACGCTGCCGCCGCCGGTGGCGACGGTGAAGGTGACCTCCGCCTCGGCGATGGGGTTGCCGTAGGCGTCCGTCACCAGCACGGCGGGGTCGATGGCCACCGCGGTGCCCACGGTGGCGCTCTGCCCGTCGCCCGCGCTCAGGGTCATGCTGGCGGGCGCGCCCGGGTCCACCCCGAAGCTGTTGCTGGTGCCCGTCTCCGTGCCGCCCGTGCGCGTGGCGGTGATGGTCGCGCTGCCCGCGCTGGTCACCGTCACGGCGTGGCTGGACAGCACGCCGGCCGTGAACGCCGCCGTGGCGCCGCCGCCGGCGGAGAGCGTGCCGGTGCTGGTGACGTCCGCCGTGCCGGTGAACGACGTCACCGTGTTGCCGTTGGCGTCCTCCGCGCGGAGCCGGATGGCGAAGCTCTCGCCCGCCGTCTGCCCGCCGATGTCGCCGCCGCCCGCCGCCTCCACGTCGAAGTGGTGCACCGCCCCCGGCGTGCCCGTGGCGGTGAAGGTCACGTCGTCCAGCCCCGCGGCCGACGCCGTCAGGCTGTTGGCGCCCGCCGTGGCGCCCAGCGTCCAGCTCCCCACCGTGGCGATGCCGCTGGCGTTGGTGGTGGCGCTGCCGCCGGTCACGCTGCCGCCGCCGCTCGCGACGGCGAAGGTGACCGCCACGCCGGAGACCGGGTTGCCGAACCCGTCCGTCACCAGCACCGCCGGCGCCGTGGCCACCGCGCTGCCCGCCGTGGCGGACTGCCCGTCGCCCGCGGAGACGGCCATGCTGTCCGCCGCCGCCGCGCCCACCGTGAAGGCGGCGCTGGTGCCCGTCTCGCCGCCCGTCGTGGCCGCGGTGATGGTGAAGCTGCCGGTGTTGCTGATGGTGATGGAGTGCCCGTCCAGCACGCCGGCCGTGAACGCCGGCGAGGTGCCGTCGCCCGCCGTCACCGCGCCGGTGGAGGTGATCTCCGCCGTGCCGGTGAACTCGGCCGTGTTGTCGAACTCGTCCTCCGCCGTCACGCGGATGCCGAAGGGCACGCCCGCCGTCTGCGCGCCGATGGCCCCGCCGCCCGCCGCCTCCACCACGAAGTGGTCCACCGGGCCGGGCACCGCCGTCGCCGTGAAGTCCACGCTAGCGCCGTGCGCGCTGGCCCGCAGCACGTTGTTGTTCGTGCCGGCCACCGTGCCCAGCGTCCAGTCGCCCTCCAGCGAGGCATAGCCCTCCTCGTCCGTCAGCGCCGTGGCCTCGCCCACGACGCTGCCGCCGCCGGAGATCACCTGGAAGGAGACCTCGGCCGACGTGGGGTTGCCGAAGCGGTCGAAGACGCGCACGCGCGGCGCCGTGGAGACCGCCGTGTTGACGATGGCCGACTGGTTGTCGCCGTCGATGACCTGGATGCTGTCCGCGTCGCCGCCGGTGCCGCGCGCGTGGAAGTCCACCGTCAGCGAGCCGGCCGACGCGCGCACGCTGTTGGCGCCCGGCGTGGTGCCCAGCTTCCAGCTGGTGAGCGTGGCGATGCCGTCGGCGCCGGAGAGCACCGCGACCGCGGTGAAGTCGCCGCCGCCGTTGGACACCGTCCCGCCGCCGGTCAGCACCGTGAAGCCCACCGGGTAGCCCTCGATGGGGTCGCCGTTCCCGTCCTGCAGGCGGACGCTGGGCGGGAACTCCACCGGCTCGCCGGCGGCGCCCACCGTGTCGCCGTCCACGAACACCAGCGTGTCGCCCTCCGCCAGCTCCGCCAGCGCGGTGAAGGTCAGCGTGTCCGGCCCGCCGCCGTTGACGGCCACCTGCACCATCTGGGTGCCGTACTCCGCGCCCAGCGTCCAGCGGTTGCTGGCGCCGGCGCTGGTGGTGTACGCGTCCGTGCGCAGCAGCGAGCCGCCGCCGGACTGCACGCTCCAGCGCACGATGGCCGACACCTGGTGCCCGGCGCCGTCGTCCAGGCGCACCGTCAGCGGGGTGGGCAGCACCGTGCCCGGCGTGGCCGTCTGGCCGTCGCCCGCGCGGATGGAGAAGACCAGGTTGGCCCGCGGCACCGCCGTCGCCGTGAAGACCACGGAGTCGCCGCTGGCCACGCGCGCCACCAGGCGCTGCACGCCCGCGGTGCCGCCCAGGACCCAGCGGTTGCGCGCCTCGCCGTCAGTGGCGCGGCTGCGGGTGACCGCCGTCGCGACGGAGCTGCCGTCGTACGCCGTCCAGGTCACGTCGCCGGCCGTGGGGGTGCCCCCCGACGACCTGACGATCACGCCCTGCGCCTGGCCCACCGTGTCGCCCGCGATGCCGTACAGCCCGTCGCCGTACGCCACCTCGATCTGCAGCCCCGCGGGCGAGACCGCCGTGGCGTTGAAGGTCACCGAGGGACCGCCCGTGACCGCCGCCTGCACCGTCTGCGCGCCCTCCGCGGCGCCCAGCAGCCAGCGCGTGCTGACGGTGCCCGGCGTGCTGGCAAAGTAGGTGGGGTCGCGCACGATGCCGCCGCCGGTGAGCACCGTCCAGCGCACCAGGCCGGCCACGCCGTGCCCGTCGCCGTCCTCCAGCCGCACCGTCAGCCGCGAGCGCAGCGAGTCCAGCGGCGCCGCCGCCTGGTTGTTGCCGCCGGTGATGGACAGCTCCAGGTCGCCCACGGCCACCGCCGTCGCGGTGAACACCGCCGTGTCTCCGCCGGCCACCCAGGCCCTGAGCTGCTGCGCGCCGGGCGTGGCGCCCAGGACCCAGCGGTTGCGGGCCACGCCGTCCGTGGCGGCGCTGGTGGAGGTCGCTGTGCCCGCCGCGCCGCCGCCGTCCGCCGCCCACGTCACCTTGGCCGCGACCGGGTCGCCGCCCGCGGTGGTCACCTTGACGCGCTGCTGGATGGCCAGCGTGTCGCCGGCCACGCCGTACAGGCCGCCGCCCTGCACCACCTGGATCTGCAGGTCGCCCGCCTCCAGCGCCGTGGCGGTGAAGACGACGGAGCCGGCGCCCGTGACCTCCGCCTGCAGCGTCTGGGGGCCGGCCGCGCCCAGGATCCAGCGGTTGGCGGAGGTGCCGGTCGCGCCGGTGGCGGTGGAGTCGCGGCGCACGCCGCCCCCGCCGGTCAGGATCGTCCACGCCACCTTGACGCCCGAGACCGGGTTGCCGCCGCCGTCCCTGAGCCGCACGTACAGCGAGCCCGGCAGGGTGTCGCCCTCCACGCCGCGGCGCCCGTCACCGGAGTAGATCTCCAGCGTGGAGCCGGCGGGGGCGGTGGCAAAGCGGATCAGCCCGTTGTTGAGGTCGTCCTCGTGCACCGGGTGGCCCACGCCGTAGCGGCTCACGTCGCGGCCGCGCGCGTGGCTCTCGATGAGCAGCGCGTCGCGCGTGGTCACCCGCCCGTCGCCGTCGGCGTCCGCCGCCACCAGCGCGTCGCCGGCCAGCGTCACGTGCCCCACGGTGTGGTGGGTGACCGCCACCGCGTCGCGGCGGGTCACGCGGCCGTCGCCGTCGGCGTCGCCGCGCAGCACCACGCGCGTGGGCGCCACGGCCTCGGCCTCCGGCTCCTGGGCGCGCAGCGCCGCGGGGAGCAGGGCGCACGTACCCAGCAGCAGCGCGGGCAGGATGCGGCGGATGGGGAACATGGGAAGGGCCAGTCCTGGGTGCGGGCAGCGGCGCGGCGGCGGGGTGCCGTCCGGGCGGCGGGTCGGATGGAGAAGCTGGGGCGCGGCGTCAGCCGCGGCCCCGAGAGATCACGCGCGGTAGTCTGCGGGAACCAACAATCTGCTGCGAAATCGCGCAACAGTCAATGGATACGTGAGTTGGACGCGGAACACGACAGGATCCGGCGGCGCCCCTCACCCCCGTAGACACGCGAGCCCCGCCCCCACCCTATCCCTCCGTGAAAGAAGAGACCGGCCCCGCGCCGCGCGGGTGCGCGGGCGGGGCCGGGAAGGACGTGGAGCCGTGCTCCGCCCCCGCCGGCGGGCCGGCGGGGGCCGGGCGCCTTACAGCGCCGGCGGCTGCGGGCAGGCGCTGCCCGCCGGGACGGTGTCGTGGAACCCGCCCGTGGACGAGTTGGCGTTCAGCGAGTTGGACGCCGTGTTCCGGCCCAGCAGGTACGTGGCCAGGTTGCTGGCCGACGTGGCCCCGAGCTGCGCCCCGGTGTAGCCCGGGAAGCGCGAGGTGGTGTTGAACCGCGCGTTGACGCGGATGCGGTTCTGCGCCGTGGGGCCGGAGGCGGTGTTGAAGTTGGCGATGGTGTTGCGCAGCGCCGGCGTGGAGCCGCCGATGTCGTAGCACCCCTGGTCCGCGTCGCCCACCGTGGTGCCGTGCGTCACCAGGATGCCGTGCTGCGCCGCGAACACGGTGGTGCCCGACTCCTGGATGTTGTTGCCCACCACCGTGGCGTTCATGGTGCCGCTGCCGCCGAACGCCGCGGCGTCGCCGGTCAGCGTGGTGATGGCGCCGCTGGCGGAGCCGTTGATCTGGCGCAGCACGTTGTTGCTGATGCGCACCGTGGTGGTGCCGGCGCCGTGGTGCGTGGCCAGGATGCCGATGCCGGTGTGCGAGCCGGAGTTCGGATCGCCCGACACGCCCACCAGGTTGCCGTCGATGGTGCCGCTCATGGCCGCGCCCGCGGCCACCCGGTCCGCGGAGATGGCGGCGCCGTGCGTGTGGCGCACCGTGTTGCCGGTAATGGCGTACGCGTGGCTGCCGCCGGTGACCCAGATGCCGCCCGCGCCCGCCACGGCCGCGTTGGTGTTGTCGACGAAGTTGTTGGTGATGCGCGTGGTGCCGGACGCGGTGCCCTGCACCAGCACGTGGATGGCGTTGCCCCACCAGTAGGTGACGCGGCTGTTGCGGATGCGCGTGTCCGCGCTGCCGTCGGCCACGTTCACCAGGATGGCGCTGCCGCGCACGTCCACCAGGCTGCCCTGCATGTGCGTCACCGTGTCCGCCTCGAACACCAGCGAGTCCACCGTGGGCGCCGTGCCCGCCGTGTTGGCGATGCGCACCGCGTTCATGGCGCCGCCGTTGAAGACGGAGCGCGTGAAGCGCACCGCGCCGCCCACGTCCACCAGGTGCACCGCGGACTCGTTGAACGTGCCGCTGCTGGTGTTGCCGTGGGTGCCCGTGAAGCGCACCCGGTCCAGCGCCAGCCCGCGCACGCCGGTGCCGTACAGGCCGTTGTTGGCGTGTCCGCTCAGGTTCATCCAGCTCAGGCTCACGCCGTGGGCGCCGTTCAGGTACACGCCGTTGCCGGCCGTTGCCCCGTCCGCGCCCGCCGCGTTGGCGATGGTGCCGCCCGAGCCCGGCGTGGCCCCGTCGCCGGTGACCGTGAAGCCGCCGGCGGAGCCCGTGTTGTCGAGCACGATGCCGTTGGGCGCGCCCGCGGCGCTCACGCTGCGGAAGGTGACGCCCGCCGCGCCGATGCCGGTGTTGCTGATGATGACCGCCGTGCCTCCCGTGTTGGCAACCGTGTTGGCCGCGCCGGTCACCGTCACGGTGCCGCCGCCGCTGGCGTGGAAGCCCGGCAGGCCGGTGGTGGTGATGGCCAGGGCGCCGCCGGTAAAGCTGATCGAGGCGCCGGTGTTGTTCTGCAGCGACACCGCCTCCAGGCCGGCCGTGGTCAGCGTCTGCGTGCCGGTGAAGCTCACCGAGCCGCCGGAGTTGTTCGAGACGATGATGCCGGGGCCCGTGCCCGTGATGGCGCCGGACAGCGTCACCGACCCGCCGGTGCGGTTGATCACCTCCACCGGGCGGTTGGTGGTGCCGGCAATGCTGCCCGCGTAGCTCAGCGCGGCGGTGCCGGCGTGCACGTGGAACGCGGAGCCCGTGGCGCCCGCGAGCGAGCCGCCGCCCAGGTCCAGCGCGCCGTGGAGCGTGTTCAGCGACACGTTGTTGGCGCCGCCCGTGGAGCTGACGGACGCGAACGCGCCGCTGGCCGTGCCGGTGTTGAGGAAGATGGCCTGCCCGGCCGAGGCGATGGCCACGTCCGCCGCCTGGCTGGTGCCGTTGGCCAGCGTCAGCGTGCCGAAGCCGCTGCCGCCCAGCGCCTGGCCGGCGGTGGTGGCCAGCGTCATCCCGTACAGCGCGTTGTTGCTGGCCAGGTTCACGCCGTCGGTCCCGGTGATGGTCACCTTGACCGCGTTGCCCGCGTCCGTGGCCGGCAGCGGGGCGGAGCTGGGCGCCGGGCTCAGGCCCGCCAGCGTGGCCAGGGCGGCCGTCGCGTCCTGGCCGATCAGCTTCTGCCCCGCCTGCAGCGTCACCGGGGCGGTGTAGGGGGTGGCGCTCTCGTACAGGAACACCGGCTCACCCGCCGCCGGGCTGCTCCCGAAGCCGGTGTTGGCCGCGCTGAACGCCGCCAGCGTGCTGAACGGGTTGCTCAGGCGTCCGCAGCCGGCCGCCGTGCTGGTGCACGCCGGGGCGTTGTTGTCGATGAACCACACCATGCCGCTCACCGTCAGCGTCACCGTGGCGGTGGCCGTGCTGGCCCCGCGCGTCAGCGTGTAGGTGAAGCGGTCCGTGCCCTCGTAGCCCGCGGGCGGGTCGTAGGTGAACTGCCCCATGTTCGGGCCGCTGGACGTGATGGTCACGTTGCCGCCCTTCTCCGTGGCGCCCGGCGTGCCGCTCCACCCCGCGAAGGTGATGGAGGTGGAGCCGTCCACCGCGTCGTTGTCCGTCACCGAGAAGGCCGGCGCCGCGTTGGCGGAGCTCACCGACACGTTGCCCAGCACCGTCTCGGGGTAGGTCTCGTCGTTCGCGTCCAGCGTCAGGTCCGTCGTGAAGCTGAACACGTAGTCGGACAGCATGTTGTCCGGCGGGTCCAGCGCGTCCACGTCGGTCACGCCCGCCGCGAACACCGTCACCGTGCAGGTGGTCAGCGACGGCAGCGGCGCGTTGGGCGTCAGCGTCCAGCTGGCCCCGCCGCCGCCCAGGGTGAACGGCTGCGCGGCGCCGCACGTCAGCGAGAAGCTGGCGGGCGTCGCGTTGACCGGCTCGCTGAAGGTGATGGAGATCGCGGTGCCCGTCGGGACGGCGGTGTCGCCGTTGGCCGGCGCGGTGGCCGTCACGGACGGGGCCGCGTCCAGCGGCAGCACCGTGAAGGCGTTGCTGGCGCCCGTCTCGCTGCCGCCCGTGCGCGTGACCGTGATCGTCGCCGTGCCGGAGGCCGCGTAGTTGACGGTGTGCGATGCCAGCACGCCGGCGCTGAACGCCGCCGTGGTGCCGCCGCCCGAAGCCAGCGCCAGGTTGCTGGTCACGTCCACGGTGCCGGTAAAGCCCGTGGCCACGTTGTTGTACGCGTCGAGCGCCGTGACCTGGATGCCGAAGGGCGTGCCCTCCGTCTGGGTGCCGATGGGCCCGCCGCCCTGCGCCTCCACCGTGAAGTGGTCCACCGCGCCCGGCGTGGCCGTGGCGGAGAAGACGACGCTCACCACGCCGCTGGCCGACGCGGTCAGCGTGTTGCCGCCCGCGGTGGTCCCCAGCGTCCAGCTCCCCACCGTGGCGATGCCGTTGGCGTCCGTCGCCGCGGGGCTGCCCGTCACGCTGCCGCCGCCCGTCGTCGCGGTGAAGGTCACGCTGTGGCCCGGCACCGGGTTGCCGTTGGCGTCCGTCACCAGCACGCTGGGGGCGATGGCCACCGCCGTGCCGACCGTCGCCGTCTGCCCGTCGCCGGCGTTGATCACCATGTTCGCGGCCGCGCCGGCGCCCACGCTGAAGGCGTTGCTGGTGCCCGTCTCGCTGCCGCCCGTGCGGGTGGCGGTGATCGTGAAGCTGCCCGTGTTGCTGATGGTCACGCTGTGCGCCGCCAGCACGCCGCCGCTGAACGACGCCGTGGTGCCGCCGCCCGCGGACAGGTTGCCCGTGGAGGTGATCTCCACCGTGCCGGTGAAGGACGTGGCCGTGTTGCCGTACTGGTCCTGCGCCGTCACGCGGATGCCGAAGGGCGCGCCGGCGGTCTGCGAGCCGATGGGCCCGCCGCCCTGCGCCTCCACCGTGAAGTGGTCCACCGCGCCCGGCGTGGCCGTGGCGGTGAAGACCACGTCCGCCACGCCCGCCGTCGACGCCGTCAGCGTGTTGCCGCCGGCAGTCGTCCCCAGCGTCCAGCTCCCCACCGCCGCGATGCCGTTGGCGTCCGTGGTGGCGGGGCTGCCGGTCACGCTGCCGCCGCCGCTCGTCGGGGTAAAGGTGACGCTGGCGCCCGGCACCGGGTTGCCGTTGGCGTCCGTCACCAGCACGCTCGGGGCGACCGCCACCGCCGTGCCGACCGTCGCCGTCTGCCCGTCGCCGGCGTGGATCACCATGTTGGCCGGGGGACCGGCCGTGCCGCGGGCGTGGAAGTCCAGGAAGACGGCGCCCGCCTGCGCGCGCACCGTGTTGGTGCCCGGCACCGTGCCCAGCTTCCAGCTGTCCAGCGTGGCCACGCCGGACAGGTCCGACACCACCGTCACCGTCGTCGTGGAGGTGACGACGCCGTTGGACACCTCGCCGCCGCCGGCCAGCACGGTGAAGGTCACCGGGTAGCCCGGCACCGGGTTGCCGTTGCCGTCCCTGACGCGCACGCTGGGCGGCACGCCGATCTCCTCGCCCGCCACGCCCACCGTGTCACCGGCCAGGCGCTCCAGCGAGCCGTCGTTGCCCAGCGCCGCCAGCGCGGTGAAGGTGAGCACCGGCGTCACCCCGTTGATGTGTGCCTCCGCCGTCTGGTAGCCCACCTGCGGGCCCAGCAGCCAGCGGTTGGCCGCCGTGCCCGTGCCGTCGGTGACCACGTTGGCCGCGCGCAGGCTGCCGCCGCCGGTCAGCACGGACCAGCGCACCGTGGTGGAGATGCCGTGCCCCGCGCCGTCGTCCGCCTTGACCACCAGCTCCTGCGGCAGCGAGTCGCCGGACGTGCCCGTCTGGTTGTCGCCGCTCACGATGCTGAACTGCACCTGCGCCGCGGCCACCGCCGTCACGTTGAACACGACGGAGTCGCCGCCGGGGATCTTGGCGACGAGCTGTTGGGCGCCGGCCAGCGCGCCCAGGATCCAGCGGTTGGTGTGCACCCCGCCCACGGGCGACGTCTGCGCGGAGACGGCGGACCCGCCGTTCTTCGCGGTCCACGTCACCTTGACGCCCGGCGAGCCGCCACCCGGCGTGGTGACCTTGACCTGCTGCGGCGCGCCCACCGTGTCGCCGGCGATGGCGTACAGCCCGTCGCCGCTCACGATTTGGATGCTCAGCCCGCCGCCGCCGACCGCCGTGGCCTTGAAGTCCACGCTACCCGCGCCGGCCACCGTGGCCCGCAGCGTCTGGCTGCCGGCGCCGCTCAGCGTCCACGAGGTGGCGCTGACGCCGCCGGCGCCCGTGCCCGTCCTGCTCTTGCTCACGCGGCCGCCGCCCGTGGCGCTCCACGTCACCGTCATGCCGGTGATGGGGTTGCCCGCGCCGTCCCGGACCGCGACGGACACCAGCTCGCCCAGCGGCTGCCCGGCCACGCCCGTCTGCCCGTCGCCGCCGGCGATGGACAGCCGCGCGCCGTTCGGCGCCTTGTCGAACACGATCAGGCCGTTGACCAGGTCCTCGCCCGGCACCGGCCGGCCGATGCCGTAGGCGGCCACGTCGCGGCCGCGCGCAAAGCTCTCGATGAGCAGCGCGTCGCGGGCGCCCACGCGGCCGTCGCCGTCGGCGTCGGCCAGCAGCAGCCTGCCCTCCGGCAGCAGGGCGGCGCCCGCGGCGTGCGCGGTCACGGCCCGCGCGTCGCGGGTGGTGACGCGGCCGTCGCCGTCCACGTCGCCGCGCAGGGGGGTGGTGGGAAGGGTGATGGCCTCCGCCTGCTGGGCCGCCGCGGCGGGGGCCAGCCAGGTGGAGAGCGCGAGCAGCAGTGCGGAGAGCCGCAGGGCCCGAGTGGCAGACATGGTGGAGTCCGGTAGGAGTACGGCCCCGGCCCCGGCGGCGCCGGGGCGGGGGCTGGTCAGGTCAGCGAATGGGGGGGATGGGGCCGGTCAGCGCGCCTGGAAGAAGGGCGCGGCGGCGGACACCTTGGGCGTCAGGTCGCCGAAGTCGGCGTCCGCCACTTCCTCGAGGTTCAGCTTGAACGTGCCCGCGCGGATCTCGCCGCGCCGGCTGAAGCGCAGCG
Source organism: Longimicrobium sp. (assembly GCA_035715345.1). GTDB lineage: Bacteria > Gemmatimonadota > Gemmatimonadetes > Longimicrobiales > Longimicrobiaceae > Longimicrobium. Next base: position 13 of record DASTLD010000042.1, on the reverse strand, counting down.
TCAGCGCCGGGCC
>DASTLD010000041.1:0-2626 GCA_035715345.1 Longimicrobium sp. | reverse complement strand
GGTGGAGGGCAGGGTCAGGGTAAAGGTGGAGCCGCGGCCGGGCTCGCTGTCCAGGGTCAGGTCGCCGCGCATGGCGCGCGCCAGGTCGCGGCTGATGGCCAGCCCCAACCCCGTGCCCTCCTGCCGGCTGGTCAGCCCGCGCCCGAGCTGCACGAACGGCTCGAACACGCGGTCCGCCTGGTCCGCCGGAATGCCCACGCCGGTGTCCGCCACCACCACCGCCGCCCGGCCCCCGCGCAGCTCGCAGCTGACCCGCACGCTCCCGCCCGCCCCGGTGAACTTGACCGCGTTGGAGCACAGGTTGAGGATGATCTGCTCCAGCTTGACCGGGTCCGCCAGCACCCACGCGTCGTCGGGACAGGGGCCGCAGGCCAGGGTGATGCCCTTCTGCACCGCCTGCGGCTCCAGCAGCACCGCCACCCCCTCGATGCGCGCGCGCAGCGGCACCGGCGAGATGTCGTACTCGATCTTGCCCGCCTCGATGCGGCTGAAGTTGAGCAGGTCGTTGATGATGTTGAGCAGGTGGCGCTGGCTGCGCTGGATCTTCTGCAGGTCCGTGCGCTGCTCCTCCGTCACCGGGCCGCGCACGCCCATGGACAGCAGCTCCGCGTAGCCGCCGATGGCGTTGAGCGGCGTGCGCAGCTCGTGGCTCATGGCGGCCAGGAACTCCGTCTTGGCCAGGTTGGCGGCCTCCGCCTCCGCCACGCGCCGGGCCGCCTCCAGCGTGCGCGCCTCCGCCTCGCGGCGCTCCGTCAGGTCGCGGGTGACCTTGGTGAAGCCGACCAGCTTTCCGTCGGGGTTGCGCAGCGCGGTGATGACCACGTTGGCCCAGAAGCGCGTGCCGTCCTTGCGCACCCGCCACCCCTCGTCCTCCACGCGCCCCTCGCGGACGGCCACCTCGATCTCCCACACCGGCTTGGCCAGGTCCTCCGGGGGATAGAAGGTGGAGAAGTGGCGGCCGATGATCTCGTCGGCCGTGTATCCCTTGATGCGCTCGGCGCCCTCGTTCCAGCTGGCGACGTGCCCGCCGGGGTCCAGCATGAAGATGGCGTAGTCCCTGACGCTCTGGACCAGCAGGCGGAAGCGCTCCTCGCTCTCGCGCAGCGACTCCTCCGCCGCGCGGCGGTTCGTGAGGTCGCGCGTGACCTTGGCAAAGCCCACCAGCCCGCCGGACTCGTCGCGCAGGGCGGTGATGATCACGTTGGCCCAGAAGGGCGTGCCGTCCTTGCGCAGGCGCCACCCCTCGTCCTCCAGCCGCCCCTCGCGCTCCGCCACCTCCAGCTCCCAGGCGGGCTTGCCGGCGTCCAGGTCCACCTGCGGATAGAATATGGAGAAGTGGCGGCCGACGATCTCGTCGCGCGTGTAGCCCTTGATGCGCTGGGCGCCGGCGTTCCAGCTCAGCACGTAGCCCTGGGGGTCGAGCGCGAAGATGGCGTAGTCGTGCACGCTCTCCACCAGGAGCTGGTAGAGCCCGACGCTCTCCGCCACCCCGCCGTCCGAGCGTGTGCTCGCGAACGCCGCCGCCTCGCTGCGCGCGTCGCCGAGGCCGGCGGCCCGTTCGCCGCGCCCGGCGCTGCCCTCGTCGTATAGGCTCATCAGCTACCTGGACCGGCCACGAAACCGCCCGTCTTTCGGGATCCGAAACGTCACCTCGCCCCCACGGCCTGCAACTTCGTGACCTGAGCACGATACGAAAGCCCGCGCCGCCGCGCGAGTCCCGCGCGCGAAAGGGCCGACACGTGTGGGAGTCGGCCGTCCACTTACGGCCCATGCGACGCCCGGGAAACGCGGAATTCGTTCGCGCCGAGGCCGCTCGCCGGCTCGCGGGGATCGGAACTTGCCGCCCGGCGGGGCCCGCTTGCACGCGCGCAGCGCCCCGGCCATCTTCGCCCCGGCACGCCGGAGGGGCGGCCGCTCCACCCGAACCGCGAAGCACCCTTGACCGTCATCCCCACGATCCCCCGCGCCGCGGCCGTGCTGGCCGCGGCCGTGCTGGCCGCCTGCGCGCCCGCCGCGGGCCCCGCGCCCGCCGCCGGCCCGCGCGGCACCGAGGCGCGCATCACCCCCGCGGACCTGTCGCTGCGCCTGCACGTGCTGGCGGACGACTCCATGATGGGGCGCCGCGCCGGCCACCGCGGCAACGCGATGGCCACGGACTACATCGCCGCGGAGCTCCGCGCCATGGGGCTGGAGCCCGCGGGCGAGGGCGGCACCTTCTTCCAGACGGTGCCGCTGGTGGTGCGCGGCCTCCAGCCCGGCGCCGCGCTGTCCGTGGACGGGCAGCCGCTGGCGCTGTGGACGGAGTGGGCGCCCATGTCGCACCGGCCCGGCACGTGGCCGTTCACGCCGTCGCTGCGGCTGCAGGGCGCGCCCGTGGTGTTCGGCGGGCGGCTGGGGCAGGCCCTGATCTCCGACGCCGACGCGCGCGGCAAGGTCGTGCTGCTGCTGCCGCCGCTGCAGGCCAGCGGGCAGCCCAACGCGCGCTTCTGGACGGAATGGCCCGGGGGCCGCTTCGGCGGGGCGGCGGCGGTGGCCATCGTGGCGCTGGACGTGGTGTCGCCGGCGGTGATGAACGTGCTGCGCAACGAGTCCGGCGGCGTGGCGGGCGAGGCGGCCCCGCCCCCGG
>DASTLD010000040.1:0-2540 GCA_035715345.1 Longimicrobium sp. | reverse complement strand
GCCGGAGGCGGGCGTCACCGTCGCCATCCCGGCGCTGAGCCTGGCCGCGACCACGGACGCGTCCGGGCGCTACCGCCTGCGCGGCATTCCCCCCGGCACGCACACCGTCACCATCTCGCGCGCGGGGCTGGCGCCGCTGTCGCGCGTCGTCGTGTTCGGCGGCGAGGGCGTGGTGCAGAACTTCACGGTCACGCCGCAGGAGATGCTGCTCGAGGAGGTGGTGGTGACGGGCGCCGCCGCCGGCAACGTCCGGGAGCGTGCCGCGGTGTCCGCGCCGACCATTGCCGTTCCCCCGCCGCCCCCGCCGCCGCCGCCCGCGGCGCCCCCGCCGTCGCCGGAAGCGGCGATGGACGCAGCACAGTTCAAGGCGCCGGGCGTGACCGTGCCCGCCACGTCCATCTCGGTGCGCGCCAACTTCGCCGCGCTGGCGCTGTGGGCGCCGGTGCAGCGGACGGACGCGGAGGGCCGGGTGCGCGCGACCTTCGACCTGCCCTCCAACCTGACGCGCTACCGCATCATGGCGGTGGCCGCGGAGGGCGGGCGCAGCTTTGGCCTGGGTGAGGGCACGCTCACGGTGCGCCAGCCGCTGATGGTGCGGCCGTCCGCGCCGCGCTTCCTCAACTTCGGCGACCGCTTCGAGCTGCCGGTGGTGGTGCAGAACCAGACCGGCCGGCCCATGGAGGTGCAGGTGGCCGCCCGCGCGGAGGGCATTCGCTTCAGCGAGCCGGGCAAGACCGTCGTGGTGCCGGCCAACGACCGCGCGGAGGTGCGCCTGGCGGCGGAGGCGGTGCTGCCGGGCACGGCGGTGGTGCAGGTGGTGGCCGTGAGCGGCGACCGGTCGGACGCGGCGGAGCTGACGCTGCCCGTCTACACGCCGGCCACGGCGGAGGCGTTCGCCACCTACGGGTCGCTGACGGAGGGCGCCGTGGAGCTGCCGCTGGACGTGCCGGAGGACGCCATCCCCCAGTTCGGCGGGCTGGAGGTGACCACCTCGTCCACCGCGCTGCACGAGCTGACGGACGCGTTCCTGTACCTGGTGCGCTACCGCTACGAGAGCAGCGAGGCCATCGCCAGCCGCGTGCTGTCCGTGGCCGCGCTGCGGGACGTGCTGACCGCCTTCAGGGCCGAGGGGCTGCCCCCCGCGGCGGAGCTGGCGGACAGCATGGCCCGCGACATCCGCGCGCTGCAGCGCATGCAGACCGGCGACGGCGGCTTCAACTTCTGGCGCAGCGACCGGGAGAGCTGGCCGTACGTGAGCGTGCACGTGACGCACGCCCTGGCCCGCGCCCGCGAGAAGGGCTTCGCGGTGCCGGAGGCGATGTGGAGCCGCGCGCTGGCCTACACGGCCAACGTGGAGCGCCACATCCCGCGCTGGTACGGGCCGGAGGCGCGCTACGCCGTCCGCGCGTACGCCGCCTACGTGCTGGACCGCGCCGGCCACGCCGGCGCGGTGGCGGACCTGCGCGCGCTGCTGGCGCGGCCAAACCTGGACGGCGTGCCCCTGGAGGTGCTGGGGTGGCTGCTCTCCGCCGCGCACGGCCGGGCGGAGTTCGCCCCGAAGGTGGCGGAGATGCTGCGCATCCTGAACAACCGCGCCACGGAGACGGCCAGCACGGCCACCTTCACCACGCGCTACGAGGAGGGCGAGTACCTGCTGCTGCACTCCAGCCGCCGCGCGGACGCGGTGGTGCTGGAGGCGCTGCTGGAGGCCGACCCGCGCAACGAGCTGGCGACGAAGACGGTGCGCGGGCTGCTGGGCGGGCGCCGGCAGGGGCGGTGGAGCAACACGCAGGAGAACGCCTGGGTGCTGCTGGCGCTGGACCGCTACTTCGAGGTGTACGAGGGGCAGACGCCGGAGCTGATGGCGCGCGTGTGGCTGGGCGACCGCTTCGCGGGCGAGAACCGCTTCAGCGGGCGCACGGCGGACCGGCACCACGTGGACGTGCCCATGCCCTGGCTGGTGCGCGAGAACCCGAACTCCGTGACGCTGGCGATGGAGGGGACGGGGCGGATGTACTACCGCGCCGGCCTGCGCTACGCCCCGCGCGACCTGGACCTGGCGCCGCTCAACCAGGGCTTCGCGGTGGAGCGCACCTACGAGCCCGTGGACGACGCGGGCGACGTGGTGCGCGGCGCCGACGGCCGCTGGCGGGTCCGGGCCGGCGCGCGGGTGCGCATCACGGTGACCATGACGGCGCCCAGCCGGCGGCTGCACGTGGCGCTGGTGGACCCGCTGCCGGCGGGCTTCGAGCCGGTGAACGCCGCGCTGCTGGGCTCCGAGGACGTGCCGCCGCGGCAGGACGGCGACGTCTCGCCGCTGTCGCGGCGCGGCGGCTGGTCGTGGTGGTGGGGTCCGTGGTACGAGCACCAGAACCTGCGCGACGACCGGGTGGAGGCGTTCGCCAGCCACCTGCCGGCGGGGGTGTACACGTACACCTACGTGGCGCGGGCCACCACACCGGGCCTGTTCATCGCCCCGCCGCCCCGCGCGGAGGAGATGTACAGCCCGGAAACCTTCGGCCGCGGCGCCACGGACCGGG
>DASTLD010000039.1:0-13782 GCA_035715345.1 Longimicrobium sp. | reverse complement strand
CTGGGCGCCGCCTTCCTGCTGGCCGTCCGCACGCCCGCGGAGCTGGTGATGCGCCGCGTCCGCCGCCGCGCCCCCGCGTGACCACGCGCACGATGAGGGCGATTCGCGTGCGGGCGCGCCGGAAACACGCTTTTGCCGGGCAGGGTTCTTGCGCCTCCGGGGGCGGTTCCGACCCGCGTCCGCGCCGGGCGGGTGCCGCGTGAGCGCACGCGCGTTCCCGGCGGTGAAGGTGTTCCGCGCGCCGGATGGAGAGGACTTGAGCCCGAGCCGCACGCCCCTGTCCCAGGTGGATGAGCTCCGCGCGCTGCTGGCGGGGCGCGGCGCCGCATGGCCCGCGCTGCTGCTGGTGGCGGGCCGGCACGCGCGCGCCAGCGGCTGGGCGGCGGACGCAGCCGCGGAGGTGGCGGAGATCGCCGCGGAGGCGGGGCGGACGGCGGTGCTGGCGGACCTGGAGCTGCGCCGGCCCACGCTGCACCAGACGCTGGGGATGGAGAACGAGGAGGGGATCACCGACGTGGTCCTCTTCGGCGTCTCCGTGGGGCGCGCCACGCGGCCGGTGCCGGGGCGCGCCTTCTCGTTCGTCTCCGCCGGCGTGGGCGCGCCGGACGCCACCGACGTGCTGGAGCACGCGCAGTGGGGCCTGGTGCTGCGCGAGGCCGCGCGCGCGCAGAGCCTGCTGCTGCTGTACGTGCCCTCCGACCTGGGCGACATCTCCGAGCTGGCCGCCCGCGTGGGCCACGCCCTGGTCCTGGCCGCGCCGGGTGACGAGGAGGCGCGCTCCGCCCTGCCTTCCGCCTGCGAGGTCGCCGCCACCCTGCGCCCGCCGCACGCGCCCGTGCTCGCGGAGACGGCCGCGTCCGCCGAGGTGTCGGTGGCGCCCGCGCGCGAGCCGCGGCCCGCGCGCCCGGCGGACGCGCCCGTGCCCGCGGCGCCGGCGGAGGGGGTGGTGGCGTCCGACCCCGCGCTGCCGCGCATCCCCACCAACCGCTACTCGGTGCCGCGGCTGCCGCGCGGGCAGGAGCTGCTGCTGCGCGTGGTGGCCGTCGTCACCCTGCTGTACGGCACCTACTACGTGGCGTGGCGGTGGACCAGCACGCTGAACCCGGACGCGCTCTGGTTCTCCATCCCCCTGGCGCTGGCGGAGACCTGGGGGCTGCTGACGGCGTTCATCATGGTGCACTCCGTCTGGCGCATGAACCACCGCGCCGCGCGGCAGGCGCCGCCGGGGCTCGGCGTGGACGTGTTCATCACCACCTACGACGAGCCGCTGGAGGTCATCCGCCGCACCACCGTGGGCGCGCGCGCCATCCGCTACCCCCACCGCACCTGGGTGCTGGACGACGGCAAGCGCGACGAGGTGCGGGCCATGGCGGAGCAGCTCGGGGTGGGCTACCTGCGCCGCGAAGGGGGCGAGCACGCCAAGGCCGGCAACCTGAACCACGCGCTGACGCGCACGGACGGCGAGTTCGTGCTGCAGCTCGACGCGGACCACGTTCCCCTGCCCCACATCCTGGACCGGCTGCTGGGCTTCTTCGCGGACGACCCGCGGCTGGCCTTCGTGCAGAGCCCGCAGGACTTCTACAACACGGACGCGTTCACCTACGACGTCAACGAGGCGTGGCGCCGCATCTGGGAGGAGCAGCGCCTGTTCTTCTCCGTCATCCAGCCGGGAAAGGACTCCGCCAACTGCGCCTTCTTCTGCGGCTCGTGCGCCGTCTTCCGCCGCGCCGCGCTGGAGGAGGTGGGGGGATTCTCCACGGGGACCGTCACGGAGGACATCGAGACGTCGCTGCGGCTGCACGCGTCCGGCTGGCGCAGCGCCTACTACGGCGAGAGCCTGGCGTACGGCCTGGCCGCGGGGTCGGCGACGGCGTTCCACGTGCAGCACCTGCGCTGGGGGCAGGGGGCCATGCAGGTGCTGCGGCGGCACAACCCGCTCACGCAGGACGGGCTGACGCTGTCGCAGCGCATCTCGTACTTCGGCTCGCTGACGGCGTACGTGGGCGGGGTGCAGAAGCTGGTCTTCTACTCGGCGCCGCTGGTCTTCTTCCTGACCGGCGTGCTGCCCATCCGGGCCATCGACCGCGAGTTCCTGATCCGCTTCCTGCCGTTCCTGCTGCTGTCGTTCATCACCTCGGACCTGGTGGCGCGGGGGACGGCGAACACCTGGGTCAGCGAGCGCTACCACATGGCGAAGTTCTGGACGTACACCCGCGCGGTGGCGTCCTTCTTCTGGCGCCGGCCGCTGCGCTTCAAGGTCACCCCCAAGGGCCCCAACCACGTGCCCTTCCAGACCTACGCGCCGCACGTGCTGCTGATGTCGCTCACCGCGCTTTCCGTCGTGTGGGCCACGCTGGCGCACCGCTTCGGGTGGATCGACTACGGGGTGGACGGATGGGGATCGGCGGCGTTCCGGGCCAACGCGCTGTGGGCGGGGCTCAACTTCGCGCTGGCGGCGGCGGTGGTGCGGCTGAGCCTGCGGGTGCGGCAGCAGCGCGGCGACCACCGCTTCCGCGACCACTTTCCCATCACCCTGCGCGTGCAGCCGCGGGCCGGCGCCCCGCGCAGCGTGGTGGGGCTGGCGGAGGACCTGAACCCCGCGGGCATGGCCTTCCAGAGCCGCGAGCGGGTGGAGCCGGGGTCGCGGCTGCGCATCACCCTGCCGCTGACCACGGGGTCCGTGCAGGTGCGCGGGCGCGTGGTCCGCCAGCAGGAGGTGGACGGCGCCGCGGCGCCCATGTACCGCGCGGGCGTGCAGTTCCTGAACGTGCCGCTGGCCGTCCGCGACGCCATCGAGCTGCACTGCATCCAGCACGCGGTGCCGCTGGAACGCGCGCAGTACAGCGAGACGTTCCAGCTCCTGTCGCGCGGCGACTGGACGCGCAACGCCCGCCGCGAGCGGCGCCGCGAGGTGCGGCTGCCCGCCCACGTCTGGCTGCGGCGCAGCGAGGGGCGCTCCGTGCGGCGCATGGCGCTGCTGGCGGACGTGAGCCGCTCCGGGGCACGACTGGTGCTGGACGAGCCGGTGGCGCCGGGCACGCGCATGCGCTTCCGCGTGCCGGGCACCGACATCCGCGGCGCGGGGCGCGCGGTTTTCTCGCACGCGACGGAAACGCCGATTGGCGTCCGATTTGCTATCGGGTTGCAGCGCGGTAGCAGGAACACACAGGAACGAGCACCGGAGAAGAAGATGCCCATCGCCCACGCGGTGAAGAAGACCATTCCCGCCCTCCTGCTTTCGCTGGGCCTGGCGGCCCCCGCGGCGGCCCAGACGGTGGTGGTGTACGGCGGGACGGAGATCGACACGGAAGAGCTGATGCTGCTCATGGCGGGCGCCTCCGTGCTGACCAGCAACCAGGGCCTGGGCTTCGGCGTGGGCGTGCTGGGCTACCACCTGACCTTCCCCGTCGACGACGACAACACGGAGACGGTGAACGCCATCCAGCCGCAGGTGCACGTGCGCTACCTGATGCCCACGGGCTCGGTGCAGGCCAACATCGGCTACCAGTTCGTGGAGGGCGCGGACGTGGTGGTCGGCGTGGGCGCCCCGACCGGCGCGGAGGACGGCCTGGTGACGGCGCTGCAGGGCAACTACTGGGGCACCACCAACCGGTTCAACGCCGAGGGCATCGCCAGCTACAACTGGGACGCGGGGTACTACTGGGTGCGCGGGCGCGGCATCCAGCGCATCGCCGGGATGGGCGCCAACGGCGGCATCGGGCTGGGCGCGGAGGTGGTGGCGCAGGGGGGGACGGTGGACGGCGAGGGGGGGTGGAGGCGTACCAGGCCTTCCAGGGCGGGGTGATCGGCGAGCTGGCGTTCTCGCCGGCGTTCCGGCTGCTGGGCGTCGTGGGCGCCAAGAGCGACAACAACGAGTTCACCGCCAGCGTCTTCCCCTACTTCAAGCTGGAGTTCGTCGCCGTCCCCGGCATCTTCTGACCGCGGGCGGGATGAAACGAGAGCGGCGGGCGTCCATCAGGGGCGCCCGCCGTTTCTCGTCCGTTGCGAGCACCGGCGCGGGGGCGGGCGCCCCCACCCGCTCGCTTAGGCTCGCACCCTCCCCCAAGTCTGGGGGAGGGTTGTAGAGCCGGCGCGCGAAGCCGTCCGCCTCGCAGTTCAGGTCTCCCCCTCTCCCCGCGCCGCGTGCACCGGTGCGTGCGTCCCGCGCCCTGCCAAGTGCGGCGCGGGGGGAGGGGGCCGGGGGGTGGGGCACCCGGGGGAGAAGCCTGCCCCGCGCAGGGCTCGCGCGACGTGGGAGGGCGGGCCGGGGGGTGGGCCGCGGGGGTGGGGCCGCCCGCGGTAGAAGGCTGCCCGCCTCCACCGTTCGGCCTCACCCATACCCAGACATCATCACGCGGCGCCGAAATCCAGCCGGCGATTGAAATCGCGCCTGCGACAACGTGATGTCCGCCTTCGCGGACGGGCTCCGCGCGAGGGCGGGCATCCGTGCGGGTGGCGGGCATCCAGGTGGAGGGTCATCGGCGCAGGTCTCTGCCGCGCTCGCCAGCCAGGCTCCCCTCCTCTCCCGCTCCGCGGGGGATGAGGCGCGGGGGGGAGGAGGGGGCCTTGCCCGCGCCCCGCGCGCCGCGCAGGATGATGCGTTCCGCAGGTCCGCATCCCGCACCCGGTGTCATCCGTGGACAGACGCACTTTCCTGGGGCAGGGCGCCGCCGCCGCCCTCGCCGTCGGCATCCTTCCGTACCTGGAGGCCTGCGCCCCCGCCACCGCCGGCGGCAGCGCGTCCGGCGGCGCGAACGCGTGGGCGGCGCTGCGCGAGCGCTACTTCACCCGCGCGCTGCGCTTCAACCCCGTCACGGCCACCTACCTGGGCGGCGACGCCTACCACGAATCGCTGCGCACCGTCAACGGCACCCTGCGCGACTACCGGCCGCAGGCGCTGGCGGCGGAGCGCGCCTTCTACCGCGAGGTCCGCGACGCGCGGGCGGCCATCGACCCCGGCACGCTGGCCCCGCAGGACCGCATCGACCACGCGGTGCTGGGCGCGCAGCTCGACTTCGTCCTGCACCAGCTCGAGGACCTGCGCTACCACGAGCGCTCGGTGGACACCTACGTGGCCGAGCCCTTCCGCGGCATCGACTGGCAGATCCAGCAGATGACCGACGCGGGCGCCGGCCTGCTGGGCAGCGCGGAGGAGTGGGACCTGGTGGTGGCGCGGCTGGCGGCGGTGCCGGGCTACGTGGAAGCCGCGAAGGCCAACCTGCTGGCCGGCAAGGCGTCCGACAACCGCCCGGACTGGCGCATGGTGGAGCGCGACGGCATCGGCGGCAGCCGCAGCAACGCGGAGTACTTCCGCGACACGCTGCCCGGCCTGGCCCAGCGCTACGTGGGCGACCGCGCCTTTGCCCCGACGCTGCTGCCGCGGCTGCGCCAGGCGGCGGAGGGCGCGGCGAGGGCGTACACGGACTTCGCCGCCTTCCTGGAGCGCGAGCTCGCCGGGGACCGCACGGACCGCTTCGCGGTGGGCGAGCGCGAGTACGAGTGGCGCGTGCGCAACAACCTGCGCGACCCCCGCTCCGCCGCGGAGCTGTTCGAGTACGGCCATCGCCAGGTGGCGCTGTACCAGGACAAGGTCTTCCAGGTGGCGGAGGAGGTGGCGCGCGCGGCGAACCTGGACATCCCCTTCGGCACGCGCGAGCAGAAGAACGCCGGCGTGCGCGCGGTGCAGGAGCACCTGGCCTCCGAATCGCCCCGCAGCGACGACGAGCTGCTGCAGTGGTACGTGGACGCGGGGCGCCGCGCGGTGGAGTACGGCCGCGAGCGCGGGCTGTTCGACATCCCCGCGGAGTACCGGCTGGACGTGCACCCCACGCCGCCCGTGCTGCGCAGCACCATCGACGCCGCGTACTACCCCGCCCCGCCCTTCAAGAAGACCGGCGTCGGCCGCTTCTACCTGTCGCCCACGGACAACGACCCGGCGGCGCTGCGGCTCAACAACCGCGCGTCGGTGGCGGACACGGCCATCCACGAGGGCTTTCCCGGCCACGACTGGCACTTCAAGTACATGACCCGGCACGCGGACCAGATCTCGCCGCTGCGCTGGCTGACGCCGGGGGCGGTGGAGGACTCCGCGTCCATGTGGCAGGACTCCATGGCCGCGGAGGGGTGGGGGCTGTACGCGGAGGAGCTGATGTCGGAGCCGGCGCCGGGGCGGCCGTACGGCTTCTACACGCCGGGCGAGTACATGTACGAGCTGGGCGGGCAGCTGCTGCGCGCGGTGCGCATCGTGGTGGACGTGGGCATCCACACGGGGCGGATGACGTTCGACCAGGCGGTGGACTACTTCACCGCCAACGTCAACTTCTTCCCCGGCGCCTGCGCCCGCGCGGAGCAGGACGCCACCGCCCGCGCCCTGTGCGAGGGCGCGCGGCGGGCCATCTACCGCTACAGCAAGTGGCCCACGCAGGCCATCACCTACAACCTGGGCAAGAACGCCATCCTGGAGCTGCGCGAGGCGTACCGGCAGGCCCGCGGCGCCGCCTATACCCCGCGCGAGTTCCACGAGCGGCTGATGCGCATGGGCACCATCCCCACCGGGTACTTCCGCGACTGGTTCCTGGAGCAGGCGAGGCAGGGGTGAAAAGTACGAAGTACGGAGTACGAGGTACGAAGTACGATGGAAACGACGCGGGCCGCACCGGTGGGGTGCGGCCCGCGCCGCGTTTTCCTGTGCCTAGTGCGATGCGGCGGGCTGCGGCGCCAGGTGGCGTGTCAGGTCGAAGCGGCTGACGTGCAGGTTCATCCCCGCGCCCACCCATAGCCCCACCAGCCCCTCCAGCTCCACGGGCTCGAACATGGCGCGCGGGACCGACTTCACCTCCTGGCCGTTGACCAGGAAGCGGACGGCCGCCGCGTTCACCTCGATGCGCAGGACGTTCTTGACCGGGCCCTCCCCGCCTGTGTGCGCCGCCACCGCCTCATGGCGAGCCGTGTTGACGTGCTCTACGATCTTGTCGCCGTACACCTCGTAGACGAACACCCCGCCCGCCCTGTCGATGGCGAGGTGGAGGTAGCGGGGCACCCATCGCCCGTAGCGCTGGCCGCCCACGAAGATGCCGTAGTGCTCTCCGGCGCTGCCGGGAAAGAGGAAGAGCTCCGCCTCCAGCGCGTAGTTCCCGCTCGCGGAGGTGGCGCTGTCGTACAGCACCGCGCGCGCACCCGTAGTGACGTGCCAGCCGGGGGCCATTTCCACGAACGAGACCGACGAGTCGCCCCCGGTGCTCCAGCGGGACACCGTCCAGCCGGCCGGGGGAGCGGGTTCCTGCGCGTGCAGCGTGGAGGCGGCGCACACCAGCGCAGCGAGGACCAACGGGCGAAGTCGCATGGGCACCTTCCGGGGAGGAGAGAAGCGGGACGGCTCCGGCAGGGGAAATCCTGAGAATACGGTCATCTCTACGATGAGCAACCTCTCCGGCGCCGCACGCCCGTCACCGTCACGGCCCGCAGGTGACCACCAGGCAGCCGGGCAGCGTGAGCAGGGCAACGATCAGGGCGGCTCGGTACAGGCGGCGCGGCATCGGTATTCCCTCGGATGGGTGGCTGGAGGATCGCAAGCCGCCTGAGCAAGTCGCCCGCCAGTTGGTGAAACACTTGATCATTCGACCCCATTCGAACCATCTTTCCACTTCCGCAGCACCCCTCCCAGCAGGCCGCCTCCTCATGAAGACCCAACCTGGTATCCGCCGGACTCCGGTGCGCCGTGAACGCGTCCGTGTGCGCTCGCTGACCCGCATTATTCCGGTGCGCCGTGAACGCGTCCGCGCACTCTCGCAGAAACGCATCGACCAGAAGATTGCCCGGCACCAGCGCTATCTGGAGACGGGTGACGAATACTGCCGCGCGCGCTTCCGCCGGCTGGCGCTCTCCGGCCGCCGCTTCGAGGGCACCCTGTCGAAAGCGGAGTTCCAGGGCGCGGAGCTTCGCGGCTGCGTGTTCAAGGGGAACTTCCTGGAAGCCGACTTCAGCGGTGCCGACCTGGAGCGGGCGGACCTCAGCCAGCCGGAGGACCTGTCGGAGCACCGGTTCGGCGCAGCGCACCTCAAGTACGCGCTGCTCCCGCCCTACATGACGTTCGCGAACACCGCGGCGGTCCGCGAGCACGCCACCCGCGCGGAGAGGCTGCTGGCCACCCTGCTCGCCGCCTGCGCGACGGTGGTCGTGCTGACGTTCGTGATCGCGCACGAGGACCTGCTGCTGCAGGCCGACTCCATCAACCTCCCGGTGCTCTCGCTGCCGGTGCCCGTCCGCACCTTCTTCGTGCTGGCACCGTGGCTGCTGCTGGTGCTGTACGCCTTCCTCCTGTCCACGCTGCTCAAGTTCTGGAGCGGCCAGCGCGCCCTGCCGGCGGTCTCGGTATCGAACCGCGCCTCGTTCCGTGACCTTGCGTCATCGCCCAACTTTGCCGTGATGCCGTTCGGAACCTGCTGGCCTGTCACGCCGCTCGGCGAGCGCCGCCTGACGACCGCGCGACGGAAGTGGGCCGAGGGAACGCACGTGGACCGCCTGGTGGTGCTGGCGCTGGTATGGGCCGCCGTTCCGCTGACCATACTCACCACCTGGCTGACGTACCTGCCACGGCACACGCCGGGGGTCACCTACGGCCACGTCCTCGCTCTGGCTGCGGCGGTGGTGCTCGGCGCGACGGCGTACGCGCGCATGATGGCTCACTTCCGCAGCGCCCTGCACCTTCCACCGGGCGAGACGGCGGACCCGGGGCAGACGCTCAGCTTCCGGGACTACGTGATGAAGGTGATCACCCCCAGCGGCGCGCTGCTGCTGGTGAAGCGCAAGGTGGACGCCCCACACGCCGACTGGCCCCGTGAGAAGCCGGCACTGGGCCGCCTGGCGCTCCTGGGGCTGGTGGTGATGGTCTGGGGAGGCGCGTTCTCGTGGGCGCAGATGTACGGCGCGGAGTGCGGGGACGGCGCCGACCGCTTCGAAGACCGCGTCACGCGCTGCCACGTCTTCGGCGCCCGGCTGCGGCACGCGCAGCTCGACTCCCAGCGGATGAACCACGAGAACCTGCGCCGCGCGTTCCTCGCAGATGCGAGCCTGCGGGGTGCGCAGCTCGAGCGGGCGCACCTTCAGTCGGCGCAGCTCAACGGGGCCAAGATGCAGAAGGCCAACCTCAAGGACGCCCTCCTGAACGGAGCCCTGCTCTGGGAAGCCAACCTGACCGAGGCCAAGCTGAAGGAGGCGGAGTTGAGGGGCGCGGACCTACGCGGAGCAATCCTTCGCGATGCGCGCCTGCAAGGAGCAGATCTCCGCGGCGCCAAGCTCCAGGGTGCCGACTTCCGCGGTGCCGTGTTGTGCGGCGCCGATCTGAGGCAGGTGGAGCTGGGTGAGGGCGCCCCGCTGGGCGAGGCCAGGGGAACCGAGTTCGCCACGTTCACGGACACTCCGGTCTATGTACCGCTCAGGTCACTCCCCCGCAGCACGGCTCCGTCTTATCTGACCGCGAGCGAGCAGCACGAGCATCGCCGCTGGCTCGCCGCCGACGACGCGCTCGCGTGGCTGCGAAGCTACGTGACGGAGCAGTCGCGGCCTCGCGGCGTGCTGGACCGAGCGGCCCTCGTCGCAGCCGTGAAGGCCATCGACGTTTCGATGGGCGCCAACACGCAGCGCCGGCAGATCAGGCTGGTGCGCTGGCTCGAGCGCCAGCCCGGAACCGGGTATGGCCCCGCCACCATCTCCTACACGACGACGGTACGAGCGCGCTTGAGGGATTTCGAGGACAAGGTGCAGGAGAAGGCTGCCAACCACTGCGTCGCATCGTACCCGGATTCGCTCCCGCTGAGCCAGCTCGTCACCCGCGCCCGCTAGTCGGAGGGGAGAGAGCGACGGGCCGCGCGCCTTCCCCGGCGCGCGGCCCGTTTGTTCATCACCCGCTTAGTGTTACCAGCCGACGGGTTTGCCGGCGTTCTGGCGGTCCAGCCAGGCCTTGAGCGGCGCGAAGTACTCCAGGATGGCGCCGGCGTCCATCCGCCGCTCGCCGGTCATGGCGTACAGCGTCTCCTGCCACGGCCGGCTCTGCCCCGCCTCCAGCATCGCCGCCAGCCTGGCCCCCGCCTCCCTGCTGCCGTAGAACGAGCAGCGGTGCAGCGGGCCGCTGTACCCCGCCTCGCGGCAGAGCGCGCGGTAGAACTGGAACTGGAGCACGCGCGCCAGGAAGTAGCGCATGTACGGCGTGTTGCCGGGGATGTGGTACTTGGCGCCGGGGTCGAAGTCCGCCTCCGTGCGCGGCAGCGGCGCGGACACGCCCTGGTAGCGGTTGCGCAGCTCCCACCAGGCGGCGTTGTAGTCGGCGGGGGTGATCCGCCCGGAGAACACGCCCCAGCGCCACTTGTCGACGAGAAGCCCGAAGGGCAGGAACGCCACCTTGTCCAGCGCCTGCCGCAGCAGCAGCGCCGTGTCCGCCGCGGCGGCGGGCACCGTCTCCAGCAGCCCCACCTGGCGCAGGTAGTCGGGGGTGATGGAGAGCGCGATGGCGTCGCCGATGGCCTCGTGGAAGCCGTCGTTGGCGCCGTTGCGGAAGAGGATGGGCTGCCCCTTGTACGCCCGCTGGTAGAAGCTGTGGCCGAGCTCGTGGTGGATGGTGATGAAGTCCTCCGCCGTGGGCTCGATGCACATCTTGATGCGCAGGTCGTCCTCGTCGTCGATGTCCCAGGCGCTGGCGTGGCACACCACGTCGCGGTCGCGCGGCTGCGTCAGCATGGACCGCTCCCAGAACGTGCCCGGCAGCGAGTCGAAGCCCAGCGAGGTGAAGAAGCGCTCGCCGAAGCGCGTCATCTCCGCCGCGTCCACGCCGCGGGCGCGGATCAGCTCCGTCAGGTCGTACCCCGGCCCCGCGGCGTTCTTGGGCGCCACCAGGGGGTAGATGTTGCCCCACTCCTGCGCCCACATGTTGCCCAGCAGGTGCGCGGGGATCATCCCGTCGCGCGGCACCACGCCGGGGCCGTACTGCTCCACCAGGCGCCCGCGCACGTACGCGTGCAGCGACTCGTACAGCGGCTGCACCTGCTGCCACAGCCGCTCCACCTCCGCCGCGAAGTCGTCAACGGGCATGTCGTAGCGCGCGCGCCACATGGCGCCGGCGTCCGGGTGCCCCAGCTCGCGCGCGCCCTTGTTGGACAGCTCCACGAAGCGCGCGTAGCGGGCGCGCATGGGCCGCGAGATCTGGTGCCACCCCTGCCAGGCGTCGAGCATCTCCGCCGGGTTGCGGCTGGTGGCCAGGATGCGGCTGAGCTGGCCGATGTCCAGGCACTCGCCGCCGGCCCTGCAGTAGCGCCCGCGCCCGTAGTCCGCCTCCATGCTCACCTGCGTGCGCGTCAGCTCCGCCGCCTCTTCGGGGTTGCCCGGCGGCGGCGCGGAGAGCGACAGCTTGAGCAGCTCCAGCTTGCGCGCCTGCTCCGGCGGCAGCGGCAGGCGGTCGAAGCGGCGGGCCTCCAGCGCGCGGCGCTGGATGGCGACGGCCAGGTTCTTCTGCGCCTCCGCGGACAGCTCCTCCGTGTCGGTGGTGATGTAGGTGGCGGCCACCCACGCCGCCTGGTTGCTGCGCAGGTTCAGCTCGCGCAGCTCCTCCTCGGTCTCGGCGATGAAGGCGGCCGCCTCCTGCAGCGTGGGCGCGGCGGACGCCTGCGATGCGGGCGCCGGGGCGGGCACGGTCGGCGGGGTGGGCAGCGGCTGCCCGGTGCACGCCGCCGCGGCCAGGGCCAGCAGGGCGATGGAAAGGCGTTGGATCGGCATCGTTCTTCGCGGCTCGCGGGGGTCGCCGGCCCGTCCGGACCGGGGCCGCTGAGATTGGCGCGATGGCCCGGCGCACACAAGTGGCGGCGGAAGCGCGGCCGGTCCCCGGACGCAGAACGGCGCGGGTTCCCGCTGGGGGAACCCGCGCCGGTGCTGGAGATGCACTCGCCGTGGAGCGAGCAGGCCGCCCTGACCGACGGCGGCCTCGATGGGCACCTCCGCGTGCGCTGCCCGTGTCTGTGGTGGACGATAATCGGCCCCGCGCAGGGCCGCAAGCAAACTCTTGGCGCCCCCGCCGGAGGGGCCGCGGCGGGCAAGAACGGGCCTTGCATTCGCCGCGCGCGGAGCATCGAGGACCGACATCCACGCGGGAGGAGCGATGGCGCAGGAGACCGGCGGCACGGGCACGAGCGACGTCACCTACAACCTGGTGAGCATCCTCTACCACGCCCTGCAGGGGGCGGAGACGTACGACCAGTACGCAACCGACGCGGAGCAGGAGGGCGACCGCGAGCTGGCGCAGTTCTTCCGCGACGTCAAGCAGGAGAACTCGCGCCGGGCGGACCGCGCCAAGCAGATCCTGCATCGCCGCCTGCACCAGGGCTGACGCATCGCAAGAAAGCGCGAGCGGCCGGCGCCCGCCAGGGGGTGCCGGCCGCTCGCGTTTTCCGGCTCCCCCGCCCCTCAGTCCATCACCGCGCGCCAGATCAGCGCCGTGATGAGCGCGCTCACCGCGGTCAGCAGCACGTGGTACAGGAAGTCGTTCGTGCGATCCTGTGCCGCCGCCTCGGCCGCGTCCGCCTCCGCGTGCTCCACCGCCACCGCCGGCCGCGCCCACCGGTACGGCCCCGCGGCGGCGGACGTCGCCGCCGTCTCCGTCCTCGCGTTCTCCTGCGCGCGCGCCGGGACCGCCGCCGCGAGCAGGAGCACCAGGATCATCGTCCGCATCACCACCTCCTTGCATGCGCGTCGTTGGACAACGCAAGCGGCATGCACCACGCCGCCTACGGGTCTCGCCCGCGCAGGAGCGGATAGGGGTTGAGGTCGCGGCCCTTTCGCCAGCGGTTCGGCTCCGTGACGGTGAACGCCGCGAAGTGCAGGTGCGGGGTGCCGCCCGCGTTGCCGGTGGCGCCCACGTAGCCGATCACGTCGCCCTGGCGCACCAGGTCGCCCACGGCCAGGCCGGCACGGTAGCGCTGCAGGTGCGCGTAGTAGTAGACGGTGCGGCCGTCCAAATCGCGCTGGTAGAGGGCGATGCCGCCCAGCCCGCCCGAGTCGCGCCCCACGACCACGCCCGCGGCCGCCGCCAGCACCGGCGTTCCCATGGGCGCCATGATGTCCACGCCCTTGTGCTTGCGCCCGCCGGACCGCGCCGCGCCGTAGCTGTTCTTGAGGTCCGCCGCGCGCACGCCCGCCACCGGCACGATCAGCCGCGGCGACGGCGCCGTGACGCCCAGGCTCTCGCGCGAGACGACCGAGAGCACCAGCACCTTCCCCGTCGCGGCCAGGTACAGCACCAGCCCCAGCAGCAGCCCCGCCTCCGCCAGCGCGGCGCCGATCACCACCGATCGCAGGGACGGACGTCGCAGCCGCATCATGAGAGGCACAGGCGAGGGGGATTCCACCCGCGCCCGCGCACGAAGCGAGCCCGCCGCGTCAGCCCACGTCGAGCTGGTAGAGCCCGGGCAGCGCGGCGGGGGCCACCGGCGCGAAGCCCATGCGCCGCAGGTACGCCGCGTGGGCCGGCTCGCCGCCGGGGCTCACGATGCGGCGGATGCCGCGCGCGCGGAAGAACTCCGCCTGCTCGCGCGGATAGAAGTCCAGATCGGTGCGCCCGAGCAGCTCCTCGCGCCGCCTCCCCAGCAGCTCCTCGCCGGCGCGGTTGAACAGCACGAACCGGCTGTCGGGGAACGACTTGACGAACAGCATGCCGGGCAGGTTGTCGATCACCGCGTCGAGGAAGCTGGTGGTCTTCTGCAGCTGGTCGATCACGTCCTGCTGGTTGCGCACATGCCGGCT